>CAYPWI010000354.1:0-3063 GCA_964414395.1 uncultured Ruminococcus sp. | reverse complement strand
GGTAGTATTCGCCGAGGTCGGTCAGGACGTTCACATTATAGGAAACTTTGAGGACGCGGTAAACGCGGGCGTTGCCGAGGGCTACGTAAAAGGAAAGCTGCGGCTGTCGGTGGTAAAAGACCCGCTCGAACGCGTCAACACGTGCGACAACACCCCCGCCATTATCCACACGCGGATAGTTCCCGGCGATAAGATAAAGCTCACCGTCGCGCCCAAGGGGTTCGGCAGCGAGAATATGAGCAGGCTGAAAATGTTCACCCCGTCGGCGACTAAGGAAGATATCATAAAGTTCGTCGTGGAGACGGTCTCCGTCGCGGGTAGCAACCCCTGTCCCCCGATCGTTGTCGGCGTGGGCATCGGCGGCGATTTCGAGTATTCCGCGCTGCTCGCCAAAAAGGCGCTCTGCCGCGATCTGAACACCCGTCACCCCGAGCCGTTCTACGCGGAGATGGAACAGACTATGCTGAACGAGATAAACAAGCTCGGCATAGGCTCTCAGGGCTTCGGCGGCACGGTAACGGCGCTCTATGTCAACATCGAGAAAGCGACCACGCACATCGCTGGGCTCCCCGTTGCCGTGAATATGGGCTGCCACGTCACACGGCACGCCAAAAAAATTATTTAAATTTTTGCAGCATTTTTCACTCTTCCCAAGTATTATATACAGAACGGTGGGTTTTATGGAATTTTCGCTTAAAACCTCGGAGAGCTTCAACGAGGTCATGCTATATTATACGCCGATGGTGTACCGAATAGCCTTCACACGCCTGGGGAACGCTCCCGACGCGGAGGATGTTTCTCAGGACGTGTTCGTCCGCTATTTCAAGGCGGATAAGACCTTTGAGAGCGAGGAACACCGCAAGGCGTGGCTGCTCCGCTGCGCCGTGAACTGTGCGAATACGGCGGCTTCTTCCGCGTGGAACAGGCACAGAGCCGACGCGCCCGACCTCGAACAGCTTTCCGACACGCTTCACGCCGAATATTCCACAGAGGAAACGGCGGAGCGCAAGGAGACGCGCGAGGGCGTTCTGAAAGCTGTAATGGAGCTGCCCGCGAAGTACAGAACCGTTATATATCTGTTCTACTTCGAGGATATGCCGACGGCTAAGATCGCCGAGGTCACGGATATTCGGGAATCGACCGTCCGTTCACAGCTCTCGCGGGCGCGGGAACTGCTGAGGAAAAAGCTGAAAACTCTATGGGGGGAGGCGGAATTTGATGAACTTTAAAGATGAATACAAAAAGGAAATGCAGGATATCTCGCCAACCGACGAGCAGACCGAGCGCATCAGAAACGGCGTTATGAAGCGGCTCGCCCAAAATTCGGATATTCCCGAAAACGCGTCCCCCGCTCCTCAAAAGGGCAAGAAGAAAAAGCCGCTTTATCTCAAGATCGCGGCGGTCTCGGGAACTGCCGTCTGCGCGGCGGCTATCGCGATATTCGTGATCGTCGGATCTCGCGGCGGCATCACCAATTCAAGCAATATGACCGGTACGGCGAACAACGGCGGCACGAATTTCACAGACAATACAAACAATGTGGATATCTTCGACAGTCTCCCGAGCAGCAGCCCCGAGACCTCGATATCGGACATTATCGACAACGAATACAACGGCAATACGAGCAAGGGGGGCAGCTCGAGACCGTCTTCCGAAAACAGCGGCGCGAATATCGACAATGAATACACTTCCCATTCCGACAAAGGAAACTCGGACGGAAGCTTCAGCAACGCAAACACGAGCGATCCGAACAGCACGGATAATGGAACTCCCGGCGCCGCGGACGGCGATGAGCCGACGACCGGCGGAAACGGAGAGACAGTCGGTGAAGGCTTTGATCTGTATCTTCAATTCTCGGAAGACAAGAGTTATTTCAAAACCGTAATAGATGACGAAACGCATTATTTCAGCCTTACGGATGGGACGCGGGAGTTCTCTTCGGAAAAGTCGGAATACGTCGGCTCCAATTTCGGAGATCAGCTGATCATTCAGCGCGAAGGGCGTTATATAGCGGTGTTCCGCGGCGATGGGAGCTTCGTCGGAGTTTTTGAGATGACATACTGATCTTGTTATAACTGTACGCACCGCGCGGGGTGAGCTCCGCGCGGCGCTTTTGGTTCATATCGGTATGTTTCAATTGATATTCTTACTATGTTAAAAAAGAAACGATTTTTTTGTAAAATTTTTGTGAAAATCACAAAAAACCCCTTGCATTGTTGAAAACTTTATGCTATAATGTATACAGTGCAAGAAAAAAGGGACGAATTGTGTCACTTGTCAGGTCGGAAATACGGCAAAACGGCACATAAGCGGCGCATTAAAAGCGCACTATAGCATAAGTCAACCGGTATGTTTCTCATGCAATTCACGAAAGCGGCTGTGTCGAGTCAGCCAAACAGAAAACTTATTTTGCGAAAAAATAACTTTTCGGTTCGCGAATTGCTTTTCAGATAGGAGTTGATCCGTATGTTAAAATCTACCCCGGAAGCCGCGATAATCAACAGCGGAAATCCCGCATTTACTATGAAATATAAGCCCGACTTCCCATTGAAGTTCTTCTGCGGAGAAAATCCGTTTACCGTAAGGGATTCCGTGCTGCTGGCGGATATAATACATCCGGACGACTATCAGCCGTTCTGCGAGGTCGTGGGTGAAGTCATCGGCAAACAGCGCATGGCGGTAAAGTCTCACGCGCGGCTGAAAACCGGGGATAAGTATCTGTGGTATTACATAAGCGCCGCGCCTGTGTTCCGCGAGGACGGGTCTTTGCAGGAATTCTGCGGTATGATGTTTGACGTGACGGATTATCTCGACTGCGAGGGCGAGGATCTGGTCATGCAGCGGTTCCGCAGCAAATCGGAGGCTTCGATGAAGTCGGTCGTGGAAACGCCGCGGCTTCTTGATATTCTCGGGGCGGATTATCTGGAAAGGATACAGCAGCCGTTCACCATGATAGAGGGGCTGTATTCCGCGATCGCAGACGAGGACAGCAAGGTCATCGCTTATGCCTTCGGACAGGATAAGGGCGTTAATCTCAACAAGATGAGCTATCAGCGCAAGAAG
>CAYPWI010000353.1:0-3077 GCA_964414395.1 uncultured Ruminococcus sp. | reverse complement strand
CCGTCCGATTCGTATACGCGAACCTTTTCGCTTTCGGCTATCAGTTTTTTCAGTTCCATTAAACTCACTCTCCTCTTTGAGGATCAACGATCCCCAATTTGCCGCCCGCGCTGTGCGCCGACAGTTCCGTATCTCTATTATAGCACGATTTTTTCCCGTTGTAAAGAGTTTTGTTCAAATTTTAACGGACAATTCTCTCAATAAGGAAAAACAGTTGACAACACCGTGAAAAAATGCTATAATATATAATATAATAATGTGTTATGCTTTCAAAGAGAAGAAACCGAACTCTTTGTTTTCTCCGATCAAATAACATCGGTCTGCTTGTGAAAGGACTTTATTATGAAAATCGCGAAAATTTGCGTCGGTCTCGCCTCCCTCTGCCTGGGAGCCTCCATGCTCACCGGCTGCAGCGGAGTTCCCAAAAACTCCGTGTTCTGCTGCGACGACCTGCCCGGAAAGACTATCGGCGTTCAAAAGGGGACTACCGGTGAAGACTACGCGCTCACCCTCGAGGAAGAACCCGAGGAAGGTATGCCCGCCGCCAAGGTCAGCGCCTACCATACCGGAGCGGAAGCGGTGGAAGACCTTAAAGCGGGGAAGATCGACTGCGTAGTTATAGACAACGAGCCCGCGAGGGTGTTCGTGACGGAAAACCGCGAGCTTCAGATACTCCCCGACATCTTCTCCGACGAGGAATACGCCATTGCGGTCAAAAAGGGCAACTCCGCGCTCACCGACGAGCTCAACCGTGCAATGCGCGAGCTTGAGGAAGAGGGAATCATAGGCAAGATAAGCGCCAACTATATCGGCGACGATCAGGGGAGCTATAAGTATACTTCCCCCGAGGACGTTACGCGGGATAAGGGGAAGCTCATCATGGCGACCAACGCCGAGTTCCCGCCCTATGAGTACATGGACGGCGGGGATATGACAGGAATAGATATCGACATCTTCCACGCGCTTTGCGACAAGCTCGGTTATGAACCCGAGATCGTCAATATGGAATTCGACGACATTCTCGGAGCGGTCGGCTCGGGCAGCGCGGATATAGGAATGGCGGGCATCACCATCACAAATGACCGCCTTAAAGAGGTGGACTTCACCGAGAGCTACGCGCGCGGCGTGCAGGTCATCATCACGAGAAGAGAGTAAAGGCGGGCAGATCATGATAAGACATATCGTTATGTGGAAATTCAAGGAAGATCATCACGAGGATATGCTGCTGTTCAGAGAACGGCTGCTGGCGCTTCGCGATAAGATCCCCGAGATACGGGAAATGGAGGTCGGGATAAATATAAACCCCTCCGAAAGAAGCTTCGACGCGGTGCTGGTGTCGTCCTTCGACAGCCTCGAGGCGCTCAAGTCCTACAGTGTTGACCCGCTCCATGTGGCAGTGTCGGACTTCTGCAAGACTATCCGCACTCAGTCCGTAAGCGTGGATTATGAGTACTGAGAGCGGCGGGCGCGTATCGCACGAATTCCCGCCCGTATTCAACAAAAATTCCGCGGTGCTGATACTCGGGACTATCCCGTCCCCGAGATCGCGGGAGCTCGGGTTCTACTATATGCACCCGCAAAACCGCTTTTGGAAGATGCTCTGCGCCGTGCTGGAAGAGCCGCTCCCCGAGAGCATTGAAGACAGGCGCTCTATGTGTCTCAGGCGCGGGATAGCGCTCTGGGACGTGCTGGAAAGCTGCGAGATACGCGGCGCGGAGGACAGCTCGATCTCCTCCGCCGTGCCGAATGATCTTCACCGCATCGTTGACGCGTGCCCGATAAAGCGCATATTCACGACGGGAAAGAAGGCGCACAGCCTGTTCGTGAAGTTCTTCCCCGAGCTTCGGGATATCTGCCTGCCCTCCACCAGCCCCGCCAACCGCACGATATCGGAAGCGGAGATGCTTGAAGAATATCGACAAATAGCGGGATATGTCGTATAAACGGCAATATCGCCTTCATTGCGAAGACCCGCGGCAGGCTCCGCAAATAAGGAGCGGAAAGCCTTTGTGTATTTTCACCTATTTTTTTGAATTTTTTGTGGGTTTTATATAATTTTCTTCAACTGCATATTGTAATAAAGAAGAAAATGTGCTATAATTATTATAATTATTGAAAGAAAAACGGTAATGTCATCAGATTTATGTCGGGAGATCATCTATATGAGTAATCGAGTGTTCAAAGCTGTCCGGGCATTTATCCCGGCATTGATAATAGCGCTTATTCTGCCCGTCATATCGGCGGCGGTCTCGGGTACGGCTCGCGCCGAATCCGAGAAGGCATATGTCGTCGGCGCAAACAAGCGTTTCGGAGCGGTCGCCGGAAAAGGCGGATATCAGGGCGCGGGGTGCGAATACCTCGACAAGATAGCCTCGATAAGCTTCAACCGCTTTTCCTATACCTCCGAAAGTCCCGAGGTGCTTTTCCGAAAGCTTCTCGACGGCACCGTGGATATAATCCCCTGCGTCACCGAGGGCGAGCTTCACAGATACGAGGAATATATCAGCGGGAGCGATGAGCGGACTTTGACTTTGGTGCCTCTGCCGCTGTTCGTGAAATACTGCACCATCTCGGTGAACAATAACGGCTCGAAAAGCAGCATAGAATTCGGCAACGAATATCAGATCAACAAGATGACTATCGGCTATCTCGCCGAGGACAAACAGGATTTCTTCACAGACGGAGGATTTATCTGCAAAGAACTTCGCGACGCGAAATTCGTTTCCTTCAATACGGAAGAGGAGCTTCAGGTAGCAAGGCGCAACGGCAGGGTGGACGCGGCGGCAAAGACCTGCTTTATGCAGTGGAACGACGAGACCGTCATCTACACGTTCAACCTCGAGCCGTGCTATTTCGCCGTGCGCGCGCAAAACACCTCGCTTATCGAGGATCTTACTCTGGGACTGTCGGATATCCTCGCTTACGCTCCTAACTTCGCGGGGGATCTTTACGAGAAATACATATCCAACTACGGCACTGTCGATTTTTCGTTCACCAAAAGCGAACAGGATTACATAACCAATAACAAAAAGCTTACGGTAGCGTATAACCTCGCCGCCGACTATTCCCACCGCTGG
>CAYPWI010000352.1:0-3079 GCA_964414395.1 uncultured Ruminococcus sp. | reverse complement strand
AAAAAAGCAATAGTTTTCTTGAAAATTCCTTGATTTTTTTTCGGAAAGGTTGTATAATTATAATGTAAGAAAAATTTTCCGAAAATTTTTTATTCTCGGGAAATAAATTTTATTTTACGGAGGACATTCACCATGAGCGAAATTCTTATCGAAACATCGGCACGTCACGTACACGTGACCAAGGAGACACTTGAGACCCTTTTCGGCAAGGGCTACGAACTCACCAAGAAGAAGGATCTTTCCCAGCCCGGTCAGTATGCCAGCAACGAGCGCGTTACTGTCGTAGGTCCCAAGAAGGAGCTTGCCAACGTTTCCATTTTGGGTCCGTGCCGCAGCGCCGATCAGGTAGAGCTTTCCGCTACCGACGCGCGTTCTATCGGTCTTGATATCGCTATCCGCGAGAGCGGCGACATCGCGGGCACTCCCGGCTGCACTCTCAAAGGTCCGGCGGGCGAAGTTACCATCAAGGAAGGCGTTATCGTAGCAAAGCGCCATATCCACCTCACCCCCGCGACCGCCGATAAGCTCGGTCTCAAGAACAAGGACACCGTTTGGGTAAAGTGCAACACCAACGGCAGAGCCGCTGTTCTCGGTGACGTGGTAGTCAGAGTAAGCGACAAGTTCGCGGACGCTATGCACATCGACACCGACGAGTCCAACGCTATAGGCGCTACACCCGGTCTCATGGGCGAGATCGTTAAATCGCTGTAATGTTCGGGCGTAAAGGAAGAAACGAACAGCATCACACCTACGAGCCGATGAAGGACATTCTCGACACGCTGAATAAATGCCTTACCACACCCACGGAGATCCGTGAAGAACGGATCATCTGTACCGACTGGAACATCTCGATCTCTCCCGAGATCGAAAATCTCGACGACAGAAGCGCGGTGCTCAACTTCTACTTAAACTGCCCCGATTGGGACGAACCCCTTTTCGAGTGCTGCGCTTCTGTCGCGGGGGATCCGAAGACCGCGGTCGGGACGGCTCTCAGCTCGTTTATGTTCGCTTTTATGGACGGAATAGGCTGCATGATGACAAACAACAATTCCGTGCCTATCGAAAGCGAATTTAACGGTGTGAAGCACAGTTGGAAGCTCTACAGAAGCAACATAGTCGGCTTGGGCGAGAGCGTCGATCCCGACTATGAGTCATACTGGAACGCACTTAAAGACGAGATAATAAAGCGCCTCGGCAACCAGCGTATGACTTATGTCAAGGTGTACGGCGCGAAAGCGATAGGAGCGGACGGAAGCTGCAATATCACGGGCGAATGTCGTGTAAACGATGTTCCGAGCGAGGAGCTTGGCGCGATCGTGCATGATATCGCCGCGAAATGGGATATAAAGCAGTTCACGTCGCAGAAGCTGTTCTTCTTTATCAGGCAGGACTCCTCGACGCTGCTGCCCTACCCCTACCGCATGAACAAGATCCCCGAGCTTCGCGAAAAGGTCAAAAAGGCGCTGGAGGTTTTAAACAGGTGTGACAATGAGGAACAATACAACAGACTTGTTCCCGACATAACCGAGGCTATCGGCGACTATACATTGGCAGAGGAATGTTTCGGGTTTCTGCCCGAGATCTGCGCCGAACGTGCGTTCAATCAAATACAGTATTCCGAACAAATAACGTTCGCGCCCGAGGGCAAAGAGTCCATGACGCTGTACAAAAATCAGCTTGCGGACTATTATCCTTTAGGCAATCTTATGTTCGGGATATTCGATTCCGGCTATTTCGGAGATCAGACCAACGATCTCTACAAAAAGCTCATCAGCATAAGCGCCATTTACGGCTCCGTTTCAAAAATGCTGGATAATGGCTCAAAGCTTGAAGACGTAAGACTGACCGCGCTGATATACAATGTTTCCGAAAAATTTGAAATTAGATAAGCAATGCCCCCGCTCTCGCGGGGGCGTCATTTATATTATTCGATGTAAACGCCGTTGTTGTAGTAGCCGTTGATGATATTGCTCATCAGTTCAAACGGATAACCGAGGCGGGCATCGTAAAGGTGCAGAGCGCAGCCGTACCCTTCATCGGGCTCAAAACACTCTATCTCGTCGGCTGTCATTTGTGCCCAGATGTAGTGCTCATAGTGCTCTCCCCAATCCTCGCTGCTCGACGCAAGATTGTATCTATGCTCAAGACTCCCGTGCAGTTCTTTTGTGGTCTCGACGCGCTCGCCGTCCTTGTAGAATTCGATAAGCACCTTGTAATAGAGTTCGCCGTTCTTGTCTTCCCTGCCGTACTTTTCGAGAGCCGCTTTCAGCGAGTTTCCGACAACGAATGTTCCGTTTTCGGGGGAATATTCCGTTTCCTCATACTCGGTGTCTATGTTCTCGATATGCCCGCGTAAAGCAGTGTTCAGATAATCGGACGGGTCGGCGTCTACGGGAAGATGGATAGGAACATCGCAGCGCGGGTCAACGTCCTTTTCATCGAGCGGCGGGTATATGTCCGTCTTGGAAGTCTCTTCCGCCGTCGGGATGTAAACGCCGTTGTTGTACAAGCCGTTGATGATAGTGCTTTCAAGCCTAAACGGATAGCCGTTATAGGCGTCAACAAGATGAAGCGCGCAGCCATATCCCTCAAGCGGCTCAAAGCTTTCGATATCGTCAACGGTCATTATGGCATAAATATACTCATTGAGCGTTTCACCGTGTTCACTGCCTGATGTTGAGTAAACCACTGTCATGTCTCTATCGTGTTCTTGCTGCCACAGTTCTTTTGTTGCTTTTGTTTGCTCGCCGTCCTTGTAGTATTCGATATACACCTCGTAACGGATATCGCCGTTGTTGTCTGCTCTGCCGTATTTCTCAATACCGGCTTTCAGAGATTCCCCGATAACGGATGTTCCGTTCTCGGGAGAATATTCCTTTTCCTCATACTCGACATCGACATTCGCGACCCGCCCTTGGAACCTTGTCAAATCGATATCGATATCCACTCCGTTCAGAAAAGCGCTGCGCAAATAAACTACAATGCCATAGTCATCGTTGGAAATGATTTTTTCTTCGATCATATCGAAAGTCGCATTTTGACGGCGGATATAATGGTTTCCGCTTTCGCTGTCGGTCTC
>CAYPWI010000351.1:0-3082 GCA_964414395.1 uncultured Ruminococcus sp. | reverse complement strand
GCTCCCGAGCACTGCGAGGTGGTCGCCGATGATCCTATGAGATATATCGGAAAGCTTGATAATGTAGGTTCGCTGTTCTTAGGACAGTATTCGCCCGAGCCGCTCGGGGATTACTACGCGGGACCCAATCACGTTCTTCCGACTTCCGGAACGGCGCGTTTTTACTCGCCGCTCGGCGTGGACAGCTTCATCAAGCGTTCGAGTTACATTTGCTACACCAAGGACGCGCTGCTTGACGCGGCGGACGATATCATTCTTATCGCCAAGCGTGAACAGTTGACGGCTCACGCGAATTCTATTGAGGTTCGTAAAAATAACTGATGTGGTTGATCCGGACTATATCTGCGGAGAAAGTACATAAAAGCAATATGAGAAAGGATAACCGATATGGTTGCTGACAGAAGCGATGCAGTTCTGAAAAACGGTTTTAAAGTCGTTTTGAGAGGACTGACGGAGGACGACGCCGAGGCGCAGGTAGATCATCTCAAAGCAATATATGGAGAAAGCGATTTTATGCTCAGATATCCCGAGGAGTTCCCCGGGAATTTGGAAGATCAAAGGGCGTTTATCCGTCGTTCGATAAGCAGCGAAAGGGATTTTCACATATTGGCGTTCCTTGACGGGAAGTTGATAGGTGACGCGGGTGTACATACCGTTTTTACCGGTCTTAAATGTTGCCATAGAGCGGAGATCGGGATCAGCATACGAAAGGAATATTGGGATCTGGGCTTGGGAACGGCGATGCTCCAGGCTGTTATCGAGCAGACCAAAGCGAACGGATTTGAGCAGATCGAGCTTGGCGTTTACGAGGATAACGCGGCGGCTGTTCATTTATATGAAAAGTTCGGTTTCAAGAAGATCGGGGCAACGCCGAGAGCCTTTAAACTAAAGGACGGGACTTATCGTGATGAAATACTGATGGTTCTCATACTGTGAGGTTTACCAATTACTGAAAGGGGCTAAATATGGACGATATCTGGGAAGAAATGTATATGGAAGCAAAGGCACGGCAGAACGCGCGGCAAGTATCTAAGTATGTTTCGGCGGGAGAGGTCGCGGCGGCTGTGCTGTCGGGGTCGGGTAGAATATACACGGGCGTTTGCGTCGATACCTGTTCGGCGCTCGGGATATGCGCGGAGAGAAGCGCCATTTTCAATATGCTCGCTAACGGAGATCAGACGATACTTCGAGTTCTGGCTATTATGCCGAACGGCAAGTTAGGCGCTCCGTGCGGCGCTTGCAGAGAACTTATGGTGCAGCTTAGCCCTGAGGACTACAAGAGCATTGAGATCATGACGGACTACGAGAAGGGTAAAGTTATCACGCTCGGTGATATAACGCCCGAGTGGTGGATATAAGGAGAATTTTATGAGCAGAGCTGCTGAAATAAATCGAACGACTAAGGAGACCGATATTGCCATAAAACTCGATCTGGACGGCGGAGAAGTCAAGATAGATACGGGAATAGGTTTTCTTGATCATATGCTGACGGCGCTGGGCGTTCATGGAGGATTCGGGCTTGTGGTGAGCTGCAAGGGCGATCTTAACGTCGATGGACACCACACCGCCGAGGACGTGGGTATCGTTCTCGGAAAGGCGTTCGCGGAAGCGCTCGGCGACAAGTCGGGGATAATGCGCTACGGAAGCGCGTTTATCCCGATGGACGAGGCTCTGGGGTTCTGCGCGCTGGATATTTCGGCGAGACCGTTTCTCGTGTTCAACGCGGAATTTTCAAACGAGCGCGTGGGTGAGTTCGACACCTGCCTTACAGAGGAATTTATGCGGGCTTTTGCTTTCAACGCGGGAATAACTCTTCACTTGCGCGTGGAATACGGCTCTAACGATCATCACAAGATCGAGGCGCTGTTCAAAGCGCTGGCGTATGCTCTGAAAACGGCTGCCCGCAAAAACGAGAACGGCGGAGCTGTTTCGACAAAGGGCGTTCTGTAATGAAAGGCTTCAATGTTATCGCCGTTTTTTCGCCGGATAGGTCAAAAATGCTGATGTGCAAGCGCGTTAAAGACCCGTACAAGGGGCTTTTTAATATGGTCGGCGGCAAGATCGAGAACGGCGAGGACGGCTATGAAGCCGCTTATCGTGAACTGTTCGAGGAAACGGGCATAACGCGTGGCGACATTCGCATAACGCACCTGATGACGTTTTCATATCCTCTTTGTGATGAATATGTTGAGGTCTACGCGGGCGGATTGAAGTGCGAAATTACGCTCCGCGAGGAGAAGAACCCGCTGCTGTGGCTTCCCGTCGATGAGAACTACTTCGATATGAACAGATTTGCGGGTGAGGGGAATATCGGACACATTATGGAACACGTGAAGCTTCACAAAAGAGAGATCTTCGATGAATGTATTTGAGATACACGGAATTCGCTGGGGCTGGTTTGAGATCTGCTTTACTCCGCATGGCGAAAAGCAAGGCTGGCTGCGCAACTCTGATTACCTCGGCTGTGACGCGCCGATGCACTTTCTTGACGCGTTTGCAGATCTTCTCGAAGAAAAGTCAAGCGAGGAATGGCTGTGCTGGCAGGACGAGCCGGGGGCATATATTCTGCGGGTTGCGCTTGAAGACGGTGAAATAAATGTGGAGATATTCCTCGGTGAGGATTCTTTGGGATTACCTTACAGGGGTGCGGAGCTTGCGGCAGAGCCAAAGGAACCCTATTATGAGAATTCATTTGAGATAAAACAGCTGCTCGATGATGTGCTTGTCTCCTTTTCGCTTTATGAGAACGGGAACGGTCTGGCGCTCTATAACAAGCACTGGGGCGAATTCCCCAAAAAAGAATATAAGCGGCTGAAGAAATTCGCTGTTGATTTTAATAAAGGGCTTGACAAGTACAAAAAGCTGTATTGTTTAACCTATTAAGAAAGGTCACGAAAATGATCGCTATAATCGATTACGGCGCGGGGAACTTGTTCAGCGTGAAGAACGCGCTGGATTTCCTCGGCTTTGAGAATAAGATCACCGCGTCCGCGGACGATCTCAGAACCGCGGACAGGCTGATACTCCCTGGGGTGGGAGCGTTTCCCGACGCGATGAGAATGTTGAACGAGAGCGGCTTGGT
>CAYPWI010000350.1:0-3104 GCA_964414395.1 uncultured Ruminococcus sp. | reverse complement strand
TCGCGGCTATCACGGGCTTCTTCGGCTTCAACGACGCGGCTTCGCTGACTATCCCCGGTATCGCGGGTATCATACTCTCGATAGGTATGGGCGTTGACGCGAACGTCATCTCCGCCGAGCGTATCAAGGAAGAGCTGAAAGCGGGACGCACCATCGACGGCGCCGTCAAGAACGGCTTCCAGCGCGGATTTACCGCGATCCTCGACTCGAACCTCACGGTCATTATAGTAGCGCTTATCCTTATGGCGGTGTTCGGAACATGGTTCGGAGCGTCCACCGAGGGTACCATCTACTCATTCGGTTACACCCTGCTCGCGGGCGTTATCATGAACTTCATCATGGCTTGCTGGGCGACCCGCCTTATGACCGTATCGCTCTCCAAGTTCAAGTGCTTCAGAAAGCCCTGGTTCTTCGGTGTTTCCAATAAGGAGATCCCCGCCGATACCGAAAAGGGCAAGGACACCGTTCAGGTCATCGAGGCAAAGGCAAAGACCGATCTGAACTTCGTCGGCAAGAGAAAGGTATTCGTTATCATCTCGGCTTCCGTAATCGCGCTGACCGTGCTGTTCTCGTTCGTTCTGGGCGTGAATGTCGATATCCGCTTCAAGGGCGGTACGATAATCACCTACTCTTACGAGGGAGAAGTCGACACCAACAGCATCAAGTCCACCGTGGAAGCGCTCGGTACTCCGCGCGCGACCGTAACGACGGGAACGAGCTTCACGGGCGACCTCAACACCATCGTCCTGTCCTTCGCGGCTGATGAGAAGATGGACGATAAGATGTTGGAGACGCTTTCGGATAAGCTCGCCGAGACCTATCCCGACAACAAGATCACCAACCTCGACACCACCAACGTTTCCGCTTCCGCGGGCTCGCAGTTCTTTATAAGCTGCCTTATCGCGGTAGTTGTTGCGTTCCTGCTGCTGGTAATTTATATCGCGTTCAGATTTAAGAAGATCGGCGGCTGGAGCGCGGGTATCATCGCGATCTGCTGCCTGCTGCACGACGTTATAATGACCTACGCGGTGTACGTGTTCTGCGGAATGTCGCTGGATTCCAACTTCATGGCGGTAATTCTGACACTGCTGGGCTACTCCATCAACAACACGATCATCATCTACGACAGACTGCGTGAGAACCGCGCTAAGTACGGCGACAGACTGAATTTGAGAGATCTTGTAAACCTCTCGATAAATCAGACGCTCTCGCGCTCGATCATCACCACGGCGACCACCGTCATGGCGATGCTGTCCATATCCGTGGTATGCTCGCTGATGGGCGTAACGTCGATACTGACGTTCTCCATTCCGCTGGCTGTAGGTATGCTGGTCGGCTTCTACTCGTCGCTTTGCCTTGCGGGTCCGCTGTGGGTCTGGTGGCAGGAGAAGAAGAGCAAAAAGTCCATTAAAGAGACCAAGGACAAGATCCAAAAGCTCACTGACGCGGCAAAAGACTGATAATTAAACTCCCGACCGGATAGGCTGTGCTTGTCCGGTCGGTTTATCTTTTGGGGCAAATTTTTCCGCGTGTATTGCATTTTGCCGCGGAGTGTGTTATAATATGATCAGAATACACGGAAAAGCGATGTTTTAAGGAGTGATGATCAATGGAACTTCCGGCATTAAATAAAGAATACTATACCTACGCCGATTTTCTCACCTGGGACGAGTCCGACCGCTATGAGATAATCGACGGCAAGCTCTATGCAATGGCAACGCCGACAAGAGAGCATCAAGGCATTTCGATGGAGTTTTCTATCCAGATAGGCAGTTATCTGAAGGGCAAACCGTGCAAGGTTTATGCCGCGCCGTTCGGTGTTCGTCTGTTTGAAAAGGACGATGATTCCCCCGATAGTGTAGATACTGTAATTCAGCCCGATATTTCCGTGACCTGTGACGAAAACAAGCTCGATAAGAAAGGCTGCAAGGGCGCTCCCGATTTTGTTATCGAGATACTCTCCCCGTCCAACGAGCGCCACGACCTCTTTGTGAAGTACAACCTCTATATGAGAGCCGGAGTGCGCGAGTACTGGATAGTTGATCCGCAGAGAAAGACCGTGCAGGTCTTTCTTCTCGATGAAAACGGCGTTTACAGGCTTGCGGAGATGTACGGCGAAAATGACGCCGCCAAGATAACGGTGCTGAACGACTGCCCTATCGATCTGAAAGCGGTTTTCGCAAACAGTGAGCCTCGCGCTGAGGACTGATGATCACTATGATCGGGCAGGTAAACGCTTGCCCGGTCAATCTTTTTTACAGGCAGGTAATAGATATGGATCCGATAATATTTGATATGGACGGCACTCTGTGGGACAGTGCCGAGAACGTCGCCCGAGCGTGGAATATGGCGGTCGGACGGGATATGTTCACCGAAAAGGATATCAAGGGCGTTATGGGGCTAACTATGACGACTATCGCCGAGCGGCTGTTCCCGAACGACACCGCGGAGAAGCGGCAGGAGTTCCTCGATAGGTGCTGCGAGTGCGAGAACGAGTATCTGAGGGCTCACGGCGGCAGGCTTTTCCCTAACACGGAGAGCACGCTGAGAGCGCTTGCCGAGAGCCACAGGCTGTTTATCGTCAGCAACTGCCAGGAAGGGTATATAGAAGCGTTCCTGGAGTTCTACAAGCTGGGGGAGCTGTTTGAGGACACCCTCTGCTGGGGCGATAACCATCTTGAGAAGTGGGAGAACATCAAGCTTATCATCGAGCGCAACAGGCTGTCAAGCGCGCTTTACGTCGGCGATACTCAAGGCGACTGCGACAGCGCCTATAAAGCGGGTGCGAGGTTCGCCCACGCGGCTTACGGCTTCGGCACGGCGGATCGCTGCGACTATCGTCTTGGCGACATCTCCGATTTATTGGACATTTGAGGCGCAAAACGCTTTTAAATACTGTAGAAAAATCATTGACTTTTGGGAAAAAGTGTTGTATAATAAATAGGTGATATATCAGAATTTACATAGCATAATTTTTTATTTTTTTATCACTATCTGCTGCGGTTTTTGAAAATCGGAGGAAGTATGAAAGTCTACATTTACACAGAATTGCAGAAAAAGATCGAGAAAAGCGGCGTCGGACGGGCGTTCTATCATCAGCGCGC
>CAYPWI010000349.1:0-3112 GCA_964414395.1 uncultured Ruminococcus sp. | reverse complement strand
CGCGAGAAGGTGGACAAGCAGTGCGAGAAGACAGGACTTAATTTCAGTCTTCTGGCTACCCCCGCGGAGGGACTGTCGGGACGCTTTATAGCTATCGACAAGAAGCGCTACGGCGAGATCCCGGGCATCACGGACAAGGATTATTATACCAATTCTTTCCATATTCCGGTATATTATAATATCAGCGCGTTCAAGAAGATACGTCTGGAAGCGCCCTATCACGCGTTCACGAACGGCGGTCACATCAGCTATGTGGAGTTGGACGGCGACCCGTTGAAAAATCTCGAGGCGTTTGAGCAGATAGTCCGCTATATGAAGGAACAGGGCATCGGCTACGGCGCTATCAACCACCCGATAGACCGCGACCCGTGCTGCGGGTTTACGGGAATAATCGACGACGAGTGCCCGATGTGCCACCGCCGCGACGACGAGGTAAAGCTTGACCGCATAGAGAGACCGCGGATAGCTGCAAAAGAATAGTTATTAGTTGTCAGTTCAGGTGATCTCTTGGCGCGATCTTGACCGCGCTGAGAGATCACCAAAATTGTACACTGTTGACCGATAAGTGGGGTAATGAGAAAATGGAGATAAGGATCTCGGGTACGGTCTCGGAGTCCATAGTGGACGGACCGGGCTTGAGGTATGTGGTTTTTGTGCAGGGCTGCCCGCACAACTGTCCCGGGTGTCACAATCCGCAGACGCACGATTTTAAGGGCGGGCGGATAGTCGATACGGACGAGCTTTTCAACGAATGTACGGAAGACCCGCTCGAGAAAGGCGTTACCTTCTCGGGCGGCGAACCGTTTTGTCAGGCTGAGGCGCTCTATGTCCTCGGAAAGCGTTTCAAGGAGCGCGGCTATCATCTGATGTGCTATTCCGGCTGGACGTATGAGGAGCTTCTTGACAAGGCGAAGAATGAAGAGTACGTGGAAAAACTGCTTTCTATTCTTGATGTTCTGGTGGACGGAAGATTTATCCTCGACAGAAGATCGCTGGCGCTGAAATTCCGCGGGAGCGATAACCAGAGGCTGATCGACGTTCAAAGGAGCCTAAAGGAGAACAAGGTAGTTGAAACGAAGTTGTAATAAAATGGGTCTCATTGGGAAAAAATTCCTTTGAGACCCGTTTTTTATTTGACTTGATTCAGAGAACCCCGAGATTGGTCAATACTTTATCGACCAGATCCCTATCAACGTCGCATTGGAACGCGTAAGCCGCGCCGTCCTTCTCGAACTCGGCGATATAGGTGTAGCCGCTTTGGTGCAGCCGCGCTTTCGTGCCGTTGTTAAGTGTGATATACTCATAATCGAAGTTAAAGTGATCAGTGTAGGTTTCCTTTTTCTCGGCGGAGCGCCAGACAGTAAATTTCACGTCCTTGCTGCTCGCTTTGTCCGTCAGCGTGTAGATGAACATCTGCTGTGTTACGAGCTTCGCTTCATAGTCGTAGAACGTGATAGCCTGAAATCCGTCCTTTTCGGCAAAGCCCTCGGGAATTTCTATCTTATAATCGTAGTGCTTGCTTGCTATGGCGCTCGGAGAGCCGTCAAACTCGATCAGAACAGAATTTCCCGCGTACACTCTGCCCGAGTCCTCGATCATATCGTGAAGCGAGGGGTGCTTATACCCGCCGTATCCCGGAAGCCCGCAATCCCAGCCTTCTCTGATGAACGCTTCAACTTTTTCATCAACAGTAGCGCGTTTACTGCGTGAATAGTCATACGCTTCCTGCACCGCCTGAAAAGGATCCTGCCATATATTGATATAAAGCGTTTCGTCGGGCTTTCCGGTCAGGCTCAGATGCCTGTAAGGCAGATCGAGGGTGTGCATAGCCGTGATCGGTATCTCCCCGAGCTTTTCTATATTGGCGGTAATGACCATATTCGAGTAAATACCGTAAAGTCCATTCACCTGAACGCCAAGCTCATCATAATATACGATCTTATCGAAATCTTTTCCGTCTTTATCGTACACGGGGCGGAGTTCTCCGACGGGTATATATCCTCTGTCGGTGTATTCCTCGGGAAGTGTTACAAGTCTGGTCTTGATAGTATAGCCGTTTTGGTCGGTGTAGGTGTATACATCGGCGGAATAACTCCTGTTGTTCAGCTTAATAAGCGGGTCCTCGCCCAGAGTAGCCGCCGCGGCGGTCGTGGTCAGAAGCATTGCCGCCGCTGCCGCGATAATAACGATCTTGAGCAGTTTTTTGGTTTTGCGCTTGCTTACCGCTGCGAGAGCCATGGTTTCGTCAATGCCGCCAAGCGCTTCTATTATCGGATTTAGTTGTTTCATCGAACATTCCCCTTTCCGTGAGATATTCCTTGAGCGACTCGCGCAGCCGGCTAAGCGCCGTGGAAGCGGCGGTCGCGCTCATTCCACAGTCCTTTGCCGCCTGCTTGACGCTCTGAAAGTAGTAGTACCGCTTTAAGAACAGCATTTTCTGCTTCTCGGGGAGCGTATCGAGCCACTTGTTCAGCAGCTCGGACAGCTCTTTCTTTTCCGCTTCGTCCTCTGTCGAATAGCCGGACGGAACGCACTCGTCAAGCTCGGTCAGCAGATCGGCATTGTGAACCGCGGCGGTGTTGTAGCGCACTCGGCTTATCGCTATGCGCCGCGCGATCTTGCAGATATACCCCGCGAGGTTAGCAGGCTTGTTCGGCGGGATACTGTCCCACACCGCTTTAAGCGTATCGTTGGAGCACTCCTCCGCGTCCTCACGCGAGCGCAGCACGGCTCCGCATATCCTGCCGATAAGGCTTCCGTATTTCTTTTGGACTTCACTAAGCCCGATCTCGTTGTCGGAATACAGTAACTCTGTGATCCTTTTATCGTCCATTCGCTTCACCGCCTGTTGTTGTCTTTGTGAGGATCCTCTATAATAGAAGTCGCGGAGAAAGTGCGGTTCGTCACATAAATATTTAAAAAAATAGCGGTGCCGAGTGAAAAGCCCGACACCGCATAAGTTTGTGATTTTTAGAGAATGTGAGAATGTAAAACCGCCGTTTGTTGATGCAACTGTAGAGGTTGATCTGACCGCCCGCCCCTCCGCGCTTCGAACGACCGAGAGCCCGTCCACGCTCAAAAGCAGCGCCGCAGCACTTGTTTTTTCCTCACA
>CAYPWI010000348.1:0-3112 GCA_964414395.1 uncultured Ruminococcus sp. | reverse complement strand
TATTCGAGGCTCACGAGAACCACCGCTACAACACCGCGAACTATGAGAAGATAGACCCGCTTCTCGGTACGGAGGAGGACTTTATAGAGCTGTGCGCCAAGGCTCACGAAATGGGGATAGACATAATCCTCGACGGCGTGTTCTCGCATACCGGCGCGGATTCGGTCTACTTTAACAAGTTCGGGCGCTACGGCGAGAACACGGGCGCTTACCGTGACAGAAGCAGCCCCTACTACCCGTGGTATTCCTTTATCGCGTACCCCGAGCGATACGACAGCTGGTGGGGCATCAGCACGCTCCCGAACGTCAACGAGAACAATCCCGCGTATACCGAGTATATTTGCGGTGACGGGGGGATCCTCCAGAAGTGGATAAAGCTCGGCGCGCGCGGCTGGCGCTTAGACGTAGCCGACGAGCTGCCCGACGAGTTCCTTGATAATCTCAACAAGTCCGTCAAGAAGATGGGCGACGACAAGATCATATACGGCGAGGTCTGGGAGGACGCGTCCAACAAGGAGAGCTACGGCGTGCGCCGCCGCTACCTTATCGGCGGACAGTTGGATTCCGTTATGAACTACCCGTTCAAGGAAGCCATTCTGAACTATGTCAAGTTTGCCGACGCGAAATTATTCGTCGACAGTATCCTCTCCATTCTCGACCACTACCCCAAGCCCGCGATCGATATGTTGATGAACTTCCTCTCTACGCACGACACCGAGCGCGCGCTCACGCGTCTGGGCGGTGAGGACGTAGGCTGGAATGACAAGGACTGGCAGGCGGAGCGTCACCTAGACGGCGCGCAGTATCTCTACGGAATAGCGCTGCTGAAATGCGCCATGGTCTTGCAGTTCTTTCTGCCCGGTCTCCCGTCGATCTACTACGGCGACGAGGCGGGAATGGAAGGCTATCGCGATCCGTTCAACCGCCGCTGCTATCCGTGGGGGCAGGAAAATCTCGAGCTTATAGAATTCACCAAGCAGCTCTCGGAGATCCGCCACGGAACGCGCGCGTTCGAGCAGGGCGAGATGCGCTTTATCGAGTGCGACGACAATGTGTGCGTTTTCGCGAGATACGACAAGATCACGCGCTACGCGGCGATAATCTATCTCAACAAGTCCACACGCGGGAGATCGTTCACTGTAATGAACGAACGCACCGATATGTTCTATGATTTCAAAGTGGCGTTCGACCGCTACGGCAGAGGCATACAGGACGGTAAGATAACGGTTGCGCCGTTCGATTACGCGGTGCTTTACTGCAAGGTATAAAGGCATACAAAAAAATTCCCCGGTCAATGGGTGATATCCTTAACGGAGAAATCACGAAAGACCGAATAGGATAGCAAAGCGGCACATCTCGTTGAGGTGTGCCGTTTTATTTGTGTCAGATTATATAATGAGCCTATGTTGCTATATACTATCGCTTGAGGGAATTGTCACGACAGGGGGGTATTCTGCGATACGCTGCTTCACCAAAATAGTCCTTGAAATCTAACTGTATTATACCACATAATATTTGGAATGTTAATAGCTGCCCTTGACCTATTTCAATCGTATTTCTTGTTTTCTCCGCGCCCCGACACAAGTATCAGCCCGGCTTCCACCATTCCTTTTGTGAGAGTATAGACCCTTGCCTGTTTTATCGTCAATTATCTTTTGCTGCTTAATTTTTAACCCCCGTTTCCGAAAAGAAAATGGGGTTTGTTTACAGTCTGAAATCCCCCATATGGGGGATGTTAAATTCCGAAAAAAATGATAAAATTATGTTAAGCGAAGCGTTTACACGTTGATAATGGAGGAAAAACTATGGGACTTTTTGACAAATTGAAGATCTCAGCGAACCAAGCCATCGGCAATGCCGTTCAATCTATCGGCAACAAACGCGAAACATTTACATTTACGGCTCTTCCCGAGAGCCTTGCCGAAATGCAGGCTCTGCCTGAAGCGAGCCTTGATACGCCGTATAAGGCGGCGGCTCTTACCGTTCTGGCGCTTTGCGCGTACGCTGCGGACAAAAAAATCGGCACGGAAATGCTCAACTGGCTCAGAGGACCCCGTCCGATGAACGGTCAGGACATATCGTTCCTCAACGACCGTTTTATGGACGGCAAGACCTATCTGCCGCTCACCTATTTTGAGGGATCGACGCCCGACAACGATTATACGCCCACTCAGCCGTTTACGCTGCATATCGACAGCAGCCACACCTCAAACGATGAAGCGGGATATATGAAACTGTTTATCCCGTGCGGCGGCGCGGACACGCCTCGCCCGATAAAACTCCGTCAGCGCGGAAGCGACGGAAAGTGGTTCCTGTGGGAGCAGTACCTGCTTACGGGCGTTAAGACGCCAAAATCGGCGGATCCGTGGGCTTGACGGAAGAAGGAAGATCATAATGGATTTTATTGGTAAATGTAAGGCTAAGGAGATCCGCATGCCCTCATCTTCTCGTGCGGTATGTTGGTGCTTGAAAAAAATGTAAAAGCCGCTTTGAAAGGGAGGATTAAAACGATCGTGAAGAAATGTATCGCCTGCATTATTTGCGCTTTGTCGGCGTTTGCCGCGGCGGGCTGCTCGGACAGTTCCGACGTAAGCGGCACAACGGAATACTCGCAGACCTTCAATGCCACTATTCCGGGCGATCAGAGCGAAAAAGTTTCAAGCTCCGCCGGGACTTCAAGCGCGTCGCCTTCGAGCACCCGAAGCAGCAGTAATAGCAGTAACAGCAGTAGTAGCAGCAGCGCGGCAAGCTCCGCGTTGACGTCGACCGCAACACCAAGCAAAACAAGCGTGCCCGACTCGACCGTACTCGAACCGGAATTGCTCGTGCCAATTGAGCCGGACAGCGGCACGGAAAGCTCGGCAGAGCCGGTCAAGGCGGTGAGCTGGGATGAATGGACGAAAAACATCTCAAAAGGCGAGACCTGCGACTATATCGAATTTGACGAGGATCCGTACGGTCAGAGCGTTTTGTTCTATACGGAAACGCCTGTTGCAGGACTGCAACAACTAAATGCTAAATTCAATTTCGATTCCGTTTTCGTCGGAAACCCTCACAACCTCGATCATCGTCGCGGCAACCTCGCGCTTTTCTTCAAGCGTTAAGCTGTCCC
>CAYPWI010000347.1:0-3114 GCA_964414395.1 uncultured Ruminococcus sp. | reverse complement strand
CAAGGCACTCGTTCCCGCAGGTCCTCAGCTTTGAGATCATCGAGTAATGGGAAGCCGACAGCGCTGTCAAGTGTCATCGTGCTGATCATTATGGGGATCATATTCTTCGTTGTCGGAACAGTTATGCCTATGTCCTACGGGAATAAAGGACGCTGCAAAGCGACCGTATCCGCCGAGGTCATAGAAATGACGGAACACAGGTCGTCCGGCGGAGTTGGTAAAAAACACCGTTCGGGCACATCGTATGCTCCCGTATTCCAATATGAATACGAAGGACAGCAATACACCGTGTACGGCAGCGTTGCCACAAACCATCCCGAGTATTATGAGGGAGAGCAGGTAATGATAAGGGTGAACCCCGATGCCCCGCGTGAGATCTATTACGAGCCGAGGGGCACTACCCGAATAGCGAGCGCGGTGTTCAAGCTTTTTGGCGTCGCCGCCGTGGTCGGGGGGATCATCCTGATCATAACTCGGTTTGTTAAGAAAGGACCCGAGATTCCCAAGCTCGGATCGCCATACGATCCGCAATAATGGATATTTAAGAACCGCGCGTGGCATTTTTCACGCGCGGTTTTTATGTGATTTTGATTTTCGGTTCGCTGGACAATATAGATAAAAAGCGAGCCGTCAAAACCGACATATTTCACAAAAAAATGTATTTTTTCCAATTATTTATAAAAGGCTGAAACAATCTTGCCTTATTTTCCGTCTTCTAATATATAACGATTTTTAGTAAATTCGGAGAAAGAAATGAACTATCTTAGAAAAGTACTTGCGGCTTCCGCGGTTCTGGCGCTTGTTATGGCGTTTTGCGGCTGCTCAAAAACGGAGCAGGCTCTGCCCGAAATAAAAGTCCGTTCGTCGTCGGGGCTTTCCGATACGTCGGTATCGACGCGTCAGGGAGGCGGCGCTGTGTTTTCGTCCGAAAGCTCCGAGCCGCCTGTCGTTGAGGAGATAAGACCCGTTGTAGAAAAGGTGGCGGTCTCGGCGAACAATCGCTTCTTAAACTCGGAGCGTTTGTTCAATATAGATGAAGAAAACTCCCGCATAACGCTTGACGCTTCTTACAGGAATTATGTGGACATAAAAACGCTCCACAGCTGCTTTCTTGATATAGAGGTCTCCAACGGGGAATATACGCTCGACGGCGATCTCAACGCGGACGGCAGCATAGATCTCACGAGCGGCGCGGAGCTTACCGTGACCGATGAGGACGGCTATTACAAGAGATACGACATCACCGCCGAAAGGACCGTTCACGATCTGCCTA
Source organism: uncultured Ruminococcus sp. (assembly GCA_964414395.1). GTDB lineage: Bacteria > Bacillota > Clostridia > Oscillospirales > Ruminococcaceae > CAG-115. The sequence continues at coordinate 1,841 of CAYPWI010000347.1, read as the reverse complement.
TAGTGAATATCCGCCTCGATAACCTCGCCTCTCCGAGCACCATTCAAAGGGAGACGGCGAAGAAAATGGAGATGTATATCGACTGCTCGGGAGATCAGAGCTTCCCGAACACGGGAATACTTACGGGAACTATCCGCGGCAGAGGACATTCCACATGGGAATGGGCGAAGAAGCCGTATCGCATAAAGCTTGATGACTCCGCGCCGATAATGGGCTTCACGAAAAACCGCGACTGGATATTGCTTTCGAACTACGCGGACAAATCGCTTCTCCGCAACATCGTCGCCTATGATATGGCGCGTGAAATGGATCATCTTGTCTGGACTCCTACGCAGTATTCCGTGGACTTGTTCATCAACGGGGAATATCAGGGCGTATACGCGATAGGCGAGCAGCGCGAGGTCGCCGAGAACAGGATAGATCTCGACAAAAGTGATGATATAGACCGCGGATATCTGCTGGAGGTCGGCGGCGCGGACGATAAGGAGATGAAGGAAGGGCAGGACTACTTCCACACAAATTCCGGCAGCGTAAAGTACATCACATTCACCGACCCGAAATCGGAAAAGCTCACCGATGAGCAGAAGAAATTTGTGATGGACTATGTGAACAAGGCGGACGCGGCGATCGTCGATCACGGAAATTACGAGGATTATATAGATGTTGACAGCTTTGCGGACTGGCTGATCATTCAGGAGCTGACCTGCAACCTCGACAGCTGCTTCCGCAGGAGCTGTTTTATCACCAAGGATAAGGGCGGCAAGCTGAAAATGGGTCCCGTGTGGGATTTCGATCACGCTTTCGGAAACTTCGATCTGGATAATCCGAATTACGACACCTGGTTTTCCGTGGGAACGGACGATAAAGAGGGCGAAGAAGGCGAAGAGGACGAAGAGGCGTATATTCACATAAACTGGTGCAATTATCTTCTGGAAGACGAGAATTTCCGTGCGATACTGAAAGAGCGTTGGTTCGAGAAGAAGGACGCGCTCCTTCAAGCCGCCGAGAGAAGCATTTCCGAGAACAGCCAAAGGCTCGGCGCGTCACAGGCGGAGAATTTCCGCGTCTGGGGAAATTTGGGTTTTAAGAACGGCTTCCAGTCGTGGGCGACCGCGAACATCGGCACCTATAAAGGGCAGGTGGACTATCTCGGGAGCTTTATAAAAAAGCGTGCCGAGTGGATAGACGCGAACATATAAATACAGCCGCGCTGTTTTTGGCAGCGCGGCTCATTTTATCACAAAATATCACAGATCTTGAAGATCCGCCTCGGGGATATCGTTTTCGATATTGTCACGCGCGAGATCGGTATCGATCACGGGATAGATCTTGGAGATCGGCTTTTCATCGTCCACGAGCGGCTTCTTCATATTTTCCTTCGATTCGCCGCGGAGCTTTATTTCCTCATAGGTCATTTTTATCACCTCGGGAATATTATCTCTCGCGGAATGTCGGGTATTCTTCGAATGGAATTTTGAGATTATTTTCAAAAAGCACTTGACAAAAGTTCTATATAGTACTATACTATATAGTAGGAGGTGTTATAACTTGTCACGAAAGACGAACGGCGGATTTCTTATCAGCAAGATAAAGCAGATACAAGGGCGCGTGTTCGAGCGGCTGTTGGACGAAAACGGCATAAGCGAGTTCAACGGGGCGCAGGGGCGGATCCTGTTCGTGCTGTGGGAGACGGATAATATCCCCATAAGCGAGCTTGCGGAGAAAACGGGGCTTGCCAAGACCACGCTTACAAGTATGCTGGACAGGCTGGAGGGCGCGGGGCATATTCGGCGCGTTCCCGACGCGGAGGACAGGCGCGCGGTGAGGATATGCCTTACCGA
>CAYPWI010000346.1:0-3118 GCA_964414395.1 uncultured Ruminococcus sp. | reverse complement strand
GTAATTATCCGAGCGGAAAACCCGACTGCAACGGTCATTCGTCGGCGTTTGACGGCGTGGCATATCTCCCCAATGTTGAAGGCTCGCGCGATATGTGTATTCTCGAAGCGGGGGAACAGGCGGGGATATACATAGCTCAATTCGATATGAATATGATACGCGAATATCGCGAAACAGAGGTCCACGGCAACGCCTATCGCAGACCGAAATTATACGGGCAGCTGATATCCTGTGAAAAGAACGCTCCCTTCATAAGAGAAGATGTAAATAATTAACATCACTTACAAAAATTGTTAGTATTTGTAAATTTATCCCTTTGAAATTGTAATTTTTTTACATAAAATGTAATAATTGGGTGTTTTCAAGCTATTTTTTTGTAAAAAATGTTCAAAATTTTTTCACTTTTATATTGACAAATGTGCAAAAAGGTGCTATAATTGAATAAAGCACTACTATTGTGAAACGAAAACCACGCTTGACTTCTTCCCTTCTAAAATTACTAAAAGCGCGTTTAACGCTTCGGAATAACAGCACTTTTTAATAATTTTTTGGAGGGATCTCTATGAAATCGATCGGTAAAAAAATCTTTGTTACTACTATTATTTTGACGATGTCATCACTGATCATTCTGGGCGTTCTCGCGAGCGTTCTGAACTACAGCTCGACAATGTCAACGGTCAAGCAGAATTTCCAGGAGACCGCTAAACTGGCGTCAAGCCGTGTGCAGTGGGAGCTTGACGCGTATTCCAATATCGCGTCCGAGCTTGGCATGATAAAAAGGTTGTCCGATGAAAGCTCCACAATTGAGAGCAAAAACGAAATCCTGGATAACCATGTTCAGAAGTATGGTCTGCAAAGATGCAACATCATTGATTCCAAAGGCATAGCGATCAACGGGACCGACTATTCCGACCGCGATTATTTCCAGAAGGCTATGAAGGGCGAGAACTACATATCTACCCCGCTTATCTCAAAGACTACGGGAAAACTGACTATCATCGTTGCGGCTCCCCTGTGGGAGGGCGGTCTTGCCGGTACAACGCCCGTAGGCTGTGTTTACATAGTTCCCGATGAAGAGTTCCTGAACGACATTGTAAGAGATATCCACGTCAGCGAGAACAGCTCGGCTTATATCATCGACAAGGACGGCTACACCATCGCCGACGTAGACAGTCAGCTCGTACTTGATCAGGAGAATATAGGCAAGGAAGCCGAACAGGCGGCTTCCAAGGGAAATGGATACGATACGCTTGCCAGGGTACATAAAGCAATGAAGGCTGGAGGATCGGGTTTTGATTCGTACACGCTCAACGGAACGACAAAGATCATGGGTTATGCCCCGATAAGCGGGAGCGACGGCTGGTCTATAGCTGTATACTCGCCCTCGTCCGACTTCCTCGGCGATACTATCACGGGTATCATAATCACCATTATTATCGTTCTCGTTGCGGCGGCGGCGGCAGCTATAATCTCCATAATGCTCGGCAGAAGCATAGGTACCTCCGTTCGCGTATGCACCGAAAGAATTGAGCTGCTGGCAAACGGCGATCTGCAAAGCGCTGTTCCGGATATCACAAGTCAGGACGAGACCGGCAGACTTACGAAGGCAACTCACACCGTGGTCGACAGCCTCAACAATATAATCGGCGATATAGGCCGTGTGCTTGAAGCCATGGCGGACGGCGATCTCAGTGTAGATACGGAGATCGGCAAGGAATACTATGTCGGAGATTTTGAGAAGCTGCTCGGATTTGTAAAGCATATCAACATCAAGCTCAGTGAAACGATCGAGCAGATCAACACCTCTGCCGATCAGGTAACGTCCGGCGCGGATCAGGTATCCGCGGGCGCGCAGGCTTTGTCGCAGGGCGCGACCGAACAGGCTTCCGAGATAGAATCGCTTGCTTCCAGAATAGGCGAGATCACCACCGAGGTACAGGAGAACTACAAGAACTGCGAGAGCGCGGATAAGCTTGCCGATGAATCAATAGGTTATATGAACACTGTCATTACGGAAATGTCCAGCTTGACAGAGGCTATGACAAGCATAAACGATACTTCAAAGCATATCGGCGATATCATCAAGACCATTGAAGACATCGCGTTCCAGACGAATATTCTCGCCCTCAACGCGGCTATCGAGGCTTCGAGAGCGGGTGAGGCAGGCAAGGGCTTTGCGGTAGTAGCGGACGAGGTAAGAAATCTTGCTTCCAAATCCGCGGAAGCCGCCAAGAACACCACGGCTCTTATACATAAGTCTCTGGACGCTGTAGAAAACGGCTCCAATATCGCGAACAGCACGTCCGAAGCACTGGGCAATGTCGCAAATCGCGCGAACGCGGTAGAGGAAGTCGTCAAGGGAATAGCTCAGGCAAGCGAGAAGCAGTCCGATATGATTGAGCGTATCAAGACCAGCATCGAGCAGATATCCACCGTAGTTCTGACGAACTCCGCGACGGCGGAAGAGTCCGCTGCCGCTTCCGAGGAGCTTTCGGGTCAGGCGGCGATACTCAGAGAGCTTATCTCGGTATTCAAGATCAAGCGTTAAGTTCTCATAATTGAAAAACAGTGCGGGGGTGCGCATTACGCGTGCCCCCGCTTTATGTTATTTGTGATGAACTTTTATGATCTGCATCATCTTGACGGTCACAAGATAGGTCTTGTTGTTTTTCAGCTGATCGTAAACGCTTTGCTCGCAGCCCAATGTGTGGACTTTAGCGGAATTCCCGTAAGTGCAGTCTATCGTATAATTTGTAGAAGTGCTGTTTGAGTATGTAACTTGAGAAAAAGCGTCATGGACAGACTTGCGTTTATTGGTAACGGTTATCTTTACTTTCCTGCCTTTGGAGAAGTGCCAAAATAGCTCAATACCGATAAGAAGGACTATAGGCGCAATGATAAGGATCAATATTAACACATTATTCATTGTGATCATCTCCATCAACAGCACATCAAAACACTTTTCTTAATAAATATATTATAACAAAATTATATGGCTTTGTCAATTCTCTTCCTAAATGCCGATTTACGGGTGAGAAAAAAATTTAAAAAAATTTTCAAAAATCTGCGTTGTCAATAGATATGACCCAAAAAATAATAAATTTCATCGAAATATGGT
>CAYPWI010000345.1:0-3121 GCA_964414395.1 uncultured Ruminococcus sp. | reverse complement strand
TGCCCTTTGACGATAAAACCCTCCATCAACTAAGATCGCTGTTTTTACCATAACAACCTCCGTAAAAAAGTAAGGCCCTTAGTTTTGGTGATCCCCGTATGGTGGGGGCCTACTCCTAAGGGCAGTATAAACGATGTAACTATTTTGTTACATTTATATTATATATCATTCAAACACAAATGTCAAGGTCTTTTGTTAATTTCGTCATTTTGCACAAAAAAGATTATATAGTAATGCCCCTAGCTTCGGCACTCCCCGGATGGTGGGGGGCTTACTCCTAAGGGCTTAATTCTGTTTATATTATATATCATTCAAACGTAAATGTCAAGAACTTTTGCTAAAAACCATCATTTTGCACAAAAAGCGCGCCAAGTCCTTGCAATGACCCGGCGCGTTTGGTAAAACTGCTTTTAGTTAATCCTGTAAACCCGTATTGATGCGCTCGATCTCTTCTCTGATCTCCTTAAGAGCCTCATCTTTTTTGTCGGAATCAAGAAGTTCCTCAAGGCGCTTAAAAATTTTCAGATCTCTGCGCAAAATATCTTTGAATTGAGCATCAGACATTCCCATTTTACTCGCCTCCTCACATATACATGGTTATCGGCTTAAGATCTTGCTTCCATTTGTTCGAGCTTTTCAATAAGCTCGTTAATGGTCTTTTTTTCCTCGTCGCCGGCTGTGGTTTTGATTTTTTCCAGATACTCTTTGATTTTAAATACATCGCCAACCGTCAATGATTTTTGTGACATATTATCACTCCTTATCGGTACAGTGCCTTACGGCAATTTTCTGCCTTTGTATAATTATATTATAGCATAGGTATCTCAAGTTGTCAACCCTTACTTCTTAAGCTTGATATCGACATAGTTGGTGATTATATCCACGCACTTCTCAAACCCGAGATCCCCGCTGTTGAGGCAGAGGTCGTAGTTTCTCGCGTCTATCCACTCGCGCCCCGTGTGCGCTTTGTAGTACGCCGCGCGCGCCTTGTCTATGGAGATCATCTTCTTCATTGCCTCTTTGCGGTCGAGGATCCCCTTGACCTCGGCGATGTTCTTGATGCAGTTCTCCTCGTCGGCGTAGACGAACACCCTTACCACGTCCTTGTTGTCCTTGAGGACGAAATCCGCGCAGCGTCCGACGATTATGCAGGACTGTTCCTCCGCGAGCTTCTTGATTATCTTCGCCTGGAAGTTGAACAGATTTTCCTCGCTGGTGAACGCCTTTTTATCCGGGCTTATGACCTCGCCCCTGTACGGCTTTGTCCCGAACTTCACCTTGGTCTTCTCGTCCGACTCGCCGAACAGCGCCTCGTTTATGCCGCTCTCCTCGGAAGCCAATTTTATCAGATCGCGGTCGTAGAATTCCACGCCCAGCTTCTTCGAGAGCATCTGCCCTATCGTCCTTCCGCCGCTGCCGTAGCCGCGCGCTATGGTAATAATAAACTTATCCATTAGATCAGCTCCTTATTCTCCGAGATAGGCTTTCTTCACCTGTTCGTTGTTCATAAGCTCCTTCGCGTCGCCCGAGAGGGTTATATTTCCCGTTTCGAGGACATAAGCGCGGTTCGCCATGGAAAGCGCCTTCTTGGCGTTTTGTTCCACCAGAAGAACGGTCGTTCCCGACTTGTTTATTTCCTTGATTATATCGAATATCTCATTCACATACAGCGGGGAAAGTCCCATAGACGGCTCGTCCATGAGGATTATCGACGGCTTTGACATCAGCGCTCTGCCCATAGCCAGCATCTGCTGTTCGCCGCCCGAGAGCGTGCCCGCCGACTGCGTTTTGCGCTCCTTAAGTCTCGGAAAGCGCTCGAACACGTGCTCCAGCGTCTCGGCAACCTCCGCCTTGTCCTTTCTCGTGTACGCGCCGAGCATCAGATTTTCGTACACCGACAGCTGCGCGAACACCCTTCGCCCCTCGGGAACGTGCGCCATTCCCATAGACACGATCTTGTGGGCGGGGGTCTTCGTTATATCCTTCCCGTTCAGCTTTATCGTTCCGCTTTTTGCGGGAATAAGCCCCGTTATCGTGTGAAGGGTCGTCGTCTTGCCCGCGCCGTTAGCGCCGATGAGCGCTATTATCTCGCCCTGCTCCACGCCGAACGAGATGCCCTTTAAGGCATTGATCGCGCCATAGTATACTTCCAGATTTTCTATTTCAAGCATAATAACTCCCGGTATAAAAACTTAATATATTGTATCTTGTAAAATCAATGCTTTCTGATTTTAACCTCGACACAGTTATTACGAACCTTAACAGAACCAAGAATTACATTGCTTAAATTAAGTATGTCCTTGGTAATTTTAGCCATCTTACCTTGATAAACAATGTTATCCGATTCATCTATCAAGATTATATCACAAGACATATCAAAGTTTTCCAGAAATGCTTCCAATTTAGACATAGCTTTACCTCCTAAAATTACGTTAAAACTTCAATGATGACTTTGCGGTTTATTCGCCCAGATACGCCGTGATGACTTTCGGATCGTTCAGCACCTTCGAGGTCTCGCCCTGCGCCAGCTCCTGACCGAAGTTCAGCACGGTAAGCTCCTCGCAGATGCCCGAGACCAGCTTCATATCGTGCTCTATCAGAAGTATCGTCATATCGAAGTTGTCGCGCACGAACTTTATCGTGTCCATAAGCTCCGCGGTCTCGTTCGGGTTCATACCGGCTGCCGGTTCGTCCAGAAGCAGCAGCTTCGGATCCGTTGCCAGCGCTCTCGCGATCTCCAGCTTCCTCTGCTTTCCGTACGGGAGATTTTGCGCCAGCGCGTTCTTCTCGCCGTCCAGATCGAACACCTTAAGCAGCTCCACCGCTTTTTCGGTGACGCGCTTCTCTTCCTTGAAGTACCTTGGAAGACGAAGCACGCCCTCTATCGCCGTGTAGTTCGTGTGGTTGTGAAGCCCCGCCTTGACGTTATCCAGCACGCTCATGTCCTTGAATAACCGTATATTCTGGAACGTTCTCGCCACGCCGCTCTTGTTGATCTCTATAGGCGACTTTCCCGTGATGTTCACGCCGTCGAGCAGAATAGCGCCCGAGGTGGGCTTGTAAACGCCCGTCAGCATATTGAACACCGTCGTTTTTCCCGCGCCGTTGGGACCTATCAGCC
>CAYPWI010000344.1:0-3126 GCA_964414395.1 uncultured Ruminococcus sp. | reverse complement strand
GCGGACGCGGTGCGCTATCAGATACTGCGCGATATGCCCTACGGCTCGGACAGCAACTTCTCCAACGAGATCATGATAAACCGCATAAACTCCGATCTGGCAAACGACCTCGGCAACCTTGTGTCGCGTACCGTCGCCATGGCGGACAAATACTTCGGCGGAACGCTCCCCACCGAGCGTCAGCCCGAGGATACGGACAGCGAGCTTATCGGAATGGCTTCAAGACTCCGCGAGACCGTAACGCCGCTTATCGAGGACGCGCAGCTCTCCAAGGCGCTCGAGGAGATCTTCAAGGTCGTATCGCGCGCCAACAAGTATATAGACGAGACCGAGCCGTGGGTGCTCGGAAAATCCGAGGATAATAAGCCGCGTCTGGCGAGCGTTCTTTATAACCTGCTCGAAAGCATAAGAATATGCTCGGGGCTGCTTTATCCGTTTATGCCGAACACCATGCCCGAAGTCCGCAAGCAGATAGGCGCTTCCGAGGAGCTCACCGCTTACGATACTCTGGGAGAGTTCGGAAAGCTCCCCGCAAACGTCACCGTCTGCAAGGGCAATGTTCTGTTCCCGAGAATAGACGTAAACAAAGAAATCGAAGAGATGAACGCCATTCTCGCCCCCAAGAAGACTATTCGCGAGGACGAGGATCTCGATAAGGCCAACGTTATAAACATCGACCAATTCGCCGAGATAAAGCTCCGCACGGGCGAGGTCACCGCCTGCGAGAAGATCCCGAAGGCGAAGAAGCTCTTAAAGCTCACCGTCGACGACGGCAGGCAGGGCAGACAGATCGTCTCGGGCATCGCCAAGTGGTATAAGCCCGAAGAGCTTGTGGGCAAAAAGATCGTGTTCGTGGCAAATCTCGCGCCCGCTAAGCTCTGCGGAGAGCTTTCCGAGGGCATGATACTCGCCTGTGACGCGGGCGATGACGATGTGCGGGTATTGTTCCTCGACAAGGACGTTCCCAACGGAAGCACGGTCAGATAATTCGATTTAACGGCGGCGAAAACCGCAGATCAACAATAAAGGGGTGAGGTTATGGATATTTCAAGAATAGCCGATATAGGTACCGTCAATCAGACCACGATGACGAAATCCGTCACTCAGCGCACGGAGACAAAAACGTCGACGCTGGCGGCGGAGCATACCGACAGCTTTGTCAAGTCCGAGGCGGCGTTCACGCCCGCATATACCAAGAAGTCGGCGCAGAAGCAGAATTCCGACAATAATCTATTGCAGCGCGAAAATTCCGACCGCACCGTGGACGAAGTCGACGAGCAGGGCGGCAAAGAGCATGAGGTCTTGATGACCAAGGGCATCAGTCACATTATCCGAGCCATGCTCGTAAAACAGGGGGAAGTCCTCTCGGGGAACGTCCCCAGCGTGGGGGCTAAGATGTACGCCGAGGAGCTTTTATCACAGCTGCGTCAGCTGTACGGCAGTTCAGCCGCCGAGGAGAACACCGCCGAATACTGGCAGCCCGACGAGACGGCGGCGCGTATGCTGATGTTCTTCGACAGCGTGAATATAGAAGAGGGCAACCGTATGCTGATGCTGGAGCGCTCCTTCCTCGGGGCGTTCAACGACACCGAACAGCTGTTCGGCGGGCGCGGACGTCTTCCGCTCGAGAGCTACGAGACCAAGCAGATGGTCATGGACGCGTACTTCGGCGGGGCGGCATAACAATTGATAATGGATAATTGACAATGGACAATATCTGCGGAACAAATGTTGCGGGAATATTCGACACTCACGCGCACTATATGAAGTCCGACTTCGGCGAGGAGCTTGACACGCTTCTTGAAGAGCTCCCGAAAAGGGGCGTGGAACGCGTGCTTGCTATCGGCGTGGACTTTGAGTCAAGCGAAGAGGAAATAGCGCTTACAAGGCGTTATCCGTATATATGGGCGGCGGCGGGGATCCACCCCGAGTATGCCGCGAAGGTTCCCGAGGATTGGGAAGAACAACTCGAACACCTGCTCGATGATGAAAAGGTCGTCGCCATCGGCGAGATCGGGCTCGACTATCACTATCCCGATCCGCCGAGAGATGTTCAGCGGCGGATATTTATAAAGCAGCTGGAAATAGCCAAGCGGCGCGATATGCCGGTAGTTATCCACTCGCGAGACGCGTCGGGGGATACGCTGGATATTCTCAGAGAATACAAGCCGCGCGGTGTGCTGCACTGCTTTTCGGGCAGCGCGGATACGGCAAAAGAGGTAGTAAAGCTCGGTATGTATATCGGCTTTACGGGTGTTCTGACCTTCAAGAATTCCAAGAAGGCGTGGGCGGCTTGCAATGAAGTCCCGCTCGACAGGCTGCTTCTGGAGACCGACTGCCCGTATATGGCGCCCGTGCCGCACAGGGGCGAAAAGTCGGACAGCTCGATGATAAAATTCACCGCCGCAAAAATGGCGGAGATAAAGGGCGTTTCCACAGAGGAAATGATAGACTTAGCGCGGGAGAACGGAGAGAGGTTATTCTTTAATGACTGAGATCAAAAAGGTCGGAGCTTCGCTTATTCCAACGGCGCTGAAAATGCGGCGCGAAATGCTCGGAATAATTTACAAGCGCAGTGAGGAAAGCTTGGAGGGCGAGTTTTCCGACTTGACGGAAAAGTTTTTCTTGAACGGCGATCAGACTACCGTTCTCGCGTTTGAGGGAGAAACCGCCATAGGTTGCGCGACGATATGTTATATCGAGCTTATGCCTACGGTCGATCACCCGGGCGGCAAACGCGCGCATATTATGAATGTTTACGTCCGCAAGGAATTCAGGCGGCGCGGCACAGCACGCGAGATGCTGAATTTTCTCTTAAATGAAGCAAAGCGGCGGGGCGTTTCATATGTCTCGCTTGACGCGACGGAGCTTGGCAAGCCTTTATACAAGACTTTAGGCTTCGACGATAATAATGAAAACATGGGGGTAACACTATGAACGCGGCAGAAGACATCTCACAGCTTTTGGACGAGCAGTCGAGCTTTATCGGAGATTATCTCGATAAGGACTGAGCTGCTCCGAAAACAAAACAAGCGAAATAAGCGTACTCCCCTTTTTAAGGGGAGCGGTTGAGAACTCGCTTTTTCGCGAATATCGGCATTTCACATTTTAATACGGAGGTTTTAT
>CAYPWI010000343.1:1999-3128 GCA_964414395.1 uncultured Ruminococcus sp. | reverse complement strand
ACGCTGATATAAAGCGTCCTCATCAATAAAGCTGAGCTCATATAATTCGCAGAGTTCGTTTACAATTTCAATTTTTCTGACTGTTTCCTTTTTATCCGAAAGCGAACGCAAAATGTAGATCAAATTACCCTTTACGGTTTGATCCGCGTTGATAAGGTAATCTATTTTCAGCGATGTGGAGCGTGTATACCGCCTGTTCCTGATATCCACGGGAGTGATGTAGTCCTGTTCGAGAGCGTCATAAGCGGAAAGGATAAAATGTATTTTTTCGCTGAGATCGCTTTGGATCTGCTCACGGTCACCGCCCTGCTGTTTTAATACGTATTCGGTCATTTTCTCAAGGTCATTGTCAAGGTAAAGCCATTGGTTCAGAATATTGCGGATATTACCCTTATATTTCGGAACGGAATCCTTTATTTTCAAAGGCGCGAGGATCTTCTCAACGATCTCCTCCTGATATTTTTCGTAATGCTCTCTGAGAACATCGTTTACCTTGATCTTCTCGACAAGCATCTGATTATAAAGCTTGATATCATTGTAGACCATCTTCAAGCTGTCGACAAGCTGTTTCGTGCGTTCCTCGCCGTTATTGAGCGCGGCGATCATCTCACGCGGCTCTCCGGATTCGTTGGCGTTTTTTAAGGAAGAAACAGTAGAATAAACATAAGAGAAGTTTTCCTTTTTACCCGGGTTGGCGACTTCAACAAGAGTTTGTATGATCTTATAACTATATGAAGGAACATCTACATATTCCACAAAGTCTTCCTCATACCCTACCAATATCCAGCCGGTATCCCTCAGCTTGCGCACCAGAAAATGAGCCTTTCCCGACAAGCCTACCTCACTTTCATCAAGCTCATCATCCAGATCCGCGGAATATATGTCATCCTCAAGTTTGGACTCCAACATTGAAACAAGCTCATCTTTTCTGATCTTGAGTTTACAGTTGAAAGCTTCAAATACGACAAAAAGCGCCTTGGAATATAAGCCCTTGTTTTTTGAAGCCAAAATTGAAAACAGCCCTTCCGGTATTTCATCATAAAGCGACATAAATACCTCCTAATATATTTCCAACGATCTCCGCAGCAATGATTTGCTTACTTTCATTATAGCACAAGTTACAATAAAT
>CAYPWI010000343.1:0-1989 GCA_964414395.1 uncultured Ruminococcus sp. | reverse complement strand
GAAAATATCAAGAAAATTTAGGATCTGCCGAAAGATTCGCAAGTACGGGGACTGTAAATCCCAATTTCCGATCTTGTCAGCCATTGGTTCGGATATGCGCTTTGTGCTGTATTTAACGGGGAGAATAACGTCATCAGCATTCGCATAACTTCCTGTTACACTGTTGGCAAGGGTGTTTACACAGATACCACCAAGGTCAGATTCTCACAGAGGACTTTGAAGTTCCCGCAAGAGATAATAGACTTTAAACGCAAGCTGCAGATCGAGCGCTCGGCGGAACGCGCCAAGCCGGGCGACCACCGGACGGATACAGACCGCATTTTCGTTCGCGGCAACGGAAAACCCCGGCACCCGAACACAACCTACACTTGATTGAAGCGTTTCTGGGAGCGGCACAATTTTCCATTTTATGGTGTCTGTCAATTTCGACATTTTTCCGATTCGGCTTTGGTCAATTCAGGCGTGGACATTGTAACGTTCTCCGGAACGCTCGGTCACTAAACCTTCAACGCAATGAGAAACATTTACTGACATATTCCGGGAAATTCCGGAGCAAAGATTTCAAAACCATCACCAACGTTTTAAACTTTTCGAGCAGCAATGGGACGTGATTTTCAAAATAAAGAACAAACCAAGAACACGACTTTAAGAACGTGACGTATATCTGCCGATGATCATCATTAACGGATAGTGAGCAATACTGCTTTCTATCCGTTTTTCTTTTGAAATACAACTTAGAGTAACCCTGATAAGGATAATTTTGTAACAGCGGACTGTGACAAGATGAGAGGTGTGATGCAAGTCGCACCTCTTTTCGCTTTACTCGTCTTAATAGAGCTTAACAATGTAACAGCTTAATTAACGGAAACGATGAACGTCTAAAGCCCCTTTAATATGCCAAAATCTGCAAAAGCTATTGACAAACAGAGGGAGTTGTGATATAATGTAAAGTGCCACACAATTTTATAACACAGCAGGGAAACACTTATGGCATTAAGTGCTTCTCTTTACTCGTATACCCTGCTGTGGTTGAGATTGTGTGGCAACAATGAGAGACAGTACTTTTTGTAGTGCGTCTCGCATTGGGGCGCACTTTTTTATTTTATAAGGAAGTTGCAGTTACCGCCCCAAAGTTACCATTACACAGCTTCTAAGCGTCTAGGCACTTAACAACACATCATTGAAAGGAAAAGACTATGAACAACAAAATCAAAACCATCAGCGCGGCGGTGCTTGCCGTCGTTATGTGCGCTTCGTTCGCGGGGTGCTCGAAGAAAGATGACAATGGCGTTTATGTCGACAAGAACGGTAACGTTTCCGTAAATGAAAGCAAATTTGAAGACCACGTCAACAGCGTGTTCGGCGGCGAAAGCAACACGACATCTTCGTCAACCGAAACATCACAATCCAAGGAGAGGTACAAAATGACGGACGAAATCAAGAGCGCCGATTTCGATTCGGGACTTATCCAGATAGACAACGAGGTTTTCCAACAGGGCGGCTACATTACCGTCGCGGAATTGGTTGAAAAGTGCAAAGATAATTATGACATCACTTATTGGGCTGATGACGAGCAAAAGGGTACTTACGAGGAATGCAAGGATTTCTTGGTTGAGTATAATCTAGAGCCGAGTGATTATGCAGATTTGCTTGGCGTACACAGTTACTATTCACTGAAACTTACGCCTAAAAACGGGGAAAATAAAGAACTTAGGGCATTCGAAGCTGTGCTTGGTAATTTAACCTCGCCTGATGAAAAAATAACTGTCGACAAAGGAATAGTTATTTCTTATACATTATCCTTCGCAGGTTCACAGAAAACCACTCATAGCGTATGGCTGCCTGAAGGATTTGGATTAACGGGATTTCTTAACGCGGGTGCCAATAACTTTCTAAGTCATCCTGCTGATATGGAAATGGTAAACGGGGATTATACGGTTAAGACTATTACTGAACTTCTTAAACAGAAAGGCTTTACCTTATCGGAAC
>CAYPWI010000342.1:0-3128 GCA_964414395.1 uncultured Ruminococcus sp. | reverse complement strand
ACGGCATTATCTACCGTGCCGAGCAGACCGCCAAGGACAAGAACGACGCGCTCGATGTGACTATCGACCGCATTATCCGTCAGATAAGGAAGCAGAAGACCAAGGTCGAAAAGAGCCTCAAAGAGGGCGCTTTCGCGGGTCTGGATCCCGATCAGCCCGAGCAGGAGGAGACCGAGTATGAGGTCATCCGCTACAAGAAGTTCCCCATGCGCCCGATGTCCGTGGAAGAGGCTATCTTGCAGATGAACTTGCTCGATCATAACTTCTTTATGTTCAAGAACGCCGACACAGGCGCGGTGAACGTAGTCTACAAGCGCGACGAAGGCAACTACGCCGTTCTCGTTCCGGACGAATGATCAACGAATAATAAACTTTTCCCCTCTTCCGAATTTTACGGAAGAGGGGATATGTGAATATGCGGATACGAAAGGAGCAGCGATGGTAATTTCCGAAAAGAACGCCCTCGGGCGCGTGCTGATGATATCCAAAAGCGTTTATTCCGCCGCGGGTCACGGGGAAGATACGGGAAATCTTATGCTGCTGCTTGACAGTCTGTCGGCTGTGCTCTCGCATTTTGAGTCTCCCGAGGAGCCCATGGCGAAGCTGATAAAGCCGCTGAAACGCGATGTGAAAAAGGCGGCGGGCAAGGTGTTCTTTGCGGAGCTTAAACCTTATTTCGCGAGGATATACGCCGTTGCCGATCTCGATATCGAGCGGGCGCGTCCGCACATTCCCGCGCTGATATTCGGCAACGACAAGATATGCGAGATGATGGTGCGCGGCGACGCAGCCCGAGCAAGAACTATGTGCAGCGCCATGGAAAGCTATCCCGGCTATCTTTTCGGGGAATACGAAGCGCTGTCCGACGCGCAGTTCTACGATCTGGTGTTCGGCTATTACCCCAAGCTCTACGGCGAGGATTTTATGGAACCGATGAAGAAGCTTTTCAAACCCGATGAGGAATAGAAAACCGGGCTGTAAAAACAGCCCGGTTTTTCTATTCTTTTTTCTGTTTGGGAACGAACACTATCCCCCATGCCGCCACCAGCGCCAGACCCAGCGCCGCCAGCCTTGAAGGCTCCGAGAAATACAGCCCGATAAGCGAGAACACATCCTTGTTCCAGAACAGGAAAAATCCGATGACCACCGAGATGACCGACGCTATAAGCACCGCCCCCGCCGCGCAGTCCTTGGCGGCTTTTATAAGCGGGTCTTGTTCCTTAGTCACCCTGTCGGAGAGCTTCTCGATCGCGGTATTCACCGCCTCCAGCGAGAGCACCGCGCCGCAGGTGAGCAGCAGCAAAGCCCAGCGTTCGGGCGAGAACGAGTAGAACCGCGCCGCGAAGAATATCACAAACGCCATAGCGCACAGCTGAAACCGAAAATTCCGCTCCTTCACCGCCGTGACAATGCCCCGCCCCGCGTAATAAAATCCCTTGAAAAAATTCATATGAAAACTCCCGTTATCGTGTTATGTCAAGCTTTTGGAGGACTTTTTCCTGCTTCGCGAACATCTCTTTTTCTTCCTCGGGATTCATGTGGTCGTACCCCAGCAGATGAAACAGCGAGTGCGTCAGCAGGAACGCCATTTCCCGCTTGAACGAGTGCCCGTATTCCTCCGACTGCGCCTTTGCTTTCTCCACCGAGATCACGATATCGCCAAGAAGTATCGCGCCGTTTCCGGGATCGACCTCAAATCCCTCGTCGTCGCCCATGGGGAACGACAGCACGTCCGTTTCCCTGTCGATCTCGCGGAACTCCTTGTTCAGCTCGCGTATGCGCGAATTATCCACAAGCGTTACCGAGACCTCCGCGTCGTCTTCTATGTCCTCTTCCTCGAGAGCGCCGCGGGTGCAGTCCTCGATAAGCTTTTCAAAGTTCTCCGGCGGGGAGAGCTTGTCCTGTTCGTTTGAATATTCAATGTATATCTTCATTTTTGCTCCTTGTAATAGTCGAACACGGCTTGATATAATTCGCGCGTTTGTTTTTCGTCGCCCCAAGAGAGCGGATCGTCCGCGTAGATAAGCGAATGAAACGGCTCTTCCATGTCATAACCGCCGGGCAGGAAACGCCACAAAGCATTGCAGATCCTGCCAAATTCCGCAAGCGGAAATCTGTTTTCAACATAGATCTTTTCAAGCGCGGCGAACAGTTCTTTTCCGAAACCGTCTATGTTTACGCTTGACCCGATAAACGGCGAAAGCCGCGACCAAGCCGCCCTATAGTCGCCGCCGAGGCTTTCGAGTTCCAAAAGGAAGTCGTTCTCGGGGTTTTCGAGAAACAAGCGGTCAAGTTCGGCGGTGTAGTCGTTCTTGTCGGAAAGCCCGAACGCCCACACACAGCATAACGCGACTAGTTTTTCCACATGGTCACTCCTTATAATGATCAAACGCCATTTGAAATAACTTCCGCGCCCGAAATACGTCGCCCCAACCGGGGTCGAGTTCCTCAACAGCTAAGTCCAGACTGTAATACGGATCCGAATTTACGGTCTCGAAAGGCAAAACAAAGATCAGCGTTTCACGCAGCCTGTCAGCAAGCCGCCCGAAAGACATAATATCCCCCGTCTCGCCGTAATACCGCTCAAGCCGCTCGAACAGCTCCCTGCCGAACTCATCCTCGTTCTCGTCATTGATACACGCCGCAAGCTTTGAAAGCGTGCCTTGCTTATCACCGCTCAAACCCTCAAGCTCAAGCAGCAGATCGTTTTCGGGATCTTTCAGAAACAATGCGTCAAGCTCGCGCTCGTAATCGGATTTTTCACAAAACCCCGCAATCCACAGGCAGTAAAGCGCCGTTAATTTCTCCATGATCCCTTCTCCGTTTTCGCGCTGCCCTGATACTCGTCGTAAGCCTTAACGATGTCTTGTACCAGCTTATGCCGCACAACGTCCTTTTCGGTGAAGCGGTTCTGTGCTATGTCCTCGACATTGCGGAGGACTTTCAGCGCCTCTATAAGCCCCGACTTCTTAGCCTCGGGAAGATCTATCTGCGTGATGTCGCCCGTTATGACCATCTTGGAATTGAACCCCAGACGCGTTAAGAACATCTTCATCTGCTCACGGGTGGTGTTATGCGCCTCGTCAAGGATAATGAAGCTGTCGTCGAGCGTTCTTCCGCGCATATAC
>CAYPWI010000341.1:0-3160 GCA_964414395.1 uncultured Ruminococcus sp. | reverse complement strand
CGACGCCAAAGACCCACGTTTATATTATAATAGTATAAGATCAACATCAAGGAGGTGTATGATATGGCAACGTCAAGCATTTTCGCACAACTCAGGATAAATAACGACAAGGAAGCCAAGGCATTTCTCGACGCACTGGAAAGCTCCAAAGCCGAGGCTGAAAAACGCGGAAAAATGCCGGACCCGGAGATCAACGAGCTTGAAAAAGAAGAAGACATCAGAAAGTTTTTGAGATTGGATGACAAATGACAAATAACAAAATCATTTCTATGAGCAGAATGATTTCGATGTATGGGGAGAGTACTGTAAATAACTTGCTCTCCTCATTTTCATCACCGTTAAATCCTAATGTGGAATCTTTCATAAAATTCAAGGCTATTGAATTCGCAAAGCAATCCCTTGCCCAAACAAGACTTGATTTTGCTCCATATAACGGCGTAAACGTTATATGCGGATATTTTACCATAACGCTAAAAGTGCTTTTAGTTGACAAAAAGAATGTCGGTTCAACGTTGTTCAAAAGATTAAGAAAATTCGGAACATATGACGAAGAGTACGAATGTTGTACTATTCCTGTGCCGCTTATTGCGCAATTGGGCAAAAATATCTCTAATGGGTACAATGAACCGATAAGCGGAGATGAACTGCTAAATAAAGCATTATCTAAAGTAAAAGAACTGCAAGATATAGCCGGCGGCAAAGCTGTCTATATCGAATGTGAAGATAGAGAAAAATTGATAGAATTCTATCAGCGTAACGGTTTTAAGCCATTTGGCAAACGTGTTTTGGACAAAAACAGTGATGAATCATCAACTGGAAATTATTTGATAAAAATGTTGAAATACCTTTGAATAATACATATCAATAAACAACCGATCCCCCCGCCGCCGCGAGGGGATCATCTTATTTACTTAGGCTGAATTACCGAAGAATTCCCGTTCGACGAGCCGCCCGAGCTCTCCGCCCCGCTTGTAAGGTCGGAAACATCGCCGTTCTCGAGCTGTTTTAGGACTTCCTGCGCCAGCGTTTGCAGCTCCGCGGGGAGCGTGTCTATTTTGCCGGAACGTATCGCCGCCACTGCCTCGGCGATCTGCGCGTCGGTTATGCCCGCCGCCTTGATCACGTCAGAATATTGCGCCATCACCTGCTGAATGTTCTCGTCGCTGAGATCGATCGCGCTCTTGCTGACGGGTATCTGCATACCGTTCGCGTCGATGGTGTAGTTGTCATTATAGATGAGGTCGTTCACCGTGACGAACGAGTAACCCTGTTCCGCGAGATTTTCGAGAATTCCCGGCAGCGCGGCGGTGGTGCAGTCCAGATCGTTGTGGAAGAGCAAAATCGAGCCGCCCTTCACGCCCTTGAGTATCTTCTTGGAGATCGCGTCGGGCGCGGGCTTCTTCCAGTCGACGGAATCAACGTCCCATTGGATGACCTTCATGCCCAGCCCCTCGATGGTTGTGATCAGCGCGTCGTCGTACTCGCCGTAGGGAGCGCGGTAAAGCGTCGGCTCCTCTCCCGTGATCATCTTGATCTTTCTGGAACATTCCTTGGTGTCGTTGATGATGTCGTTGATGACCGCCCCCTCGACGTGCGGGTGCTGATCGGAGTGGTTCTGCACCGAGTGCCCCGCGTCGTAGAACGCCTTCACGTCGTCGGGATAACGGTCGCACCAGTCGCCCGTAACAAAGAACGTAGCCTTCGCGCCGTTATCCTTGAGGATATCGAGCAGCGCGGAGGTGTTGGAGTTCTCCCACGCCACATCGAACGTGACGGCGATCTTCTTCTCGTCGGTCTGTACGCAGTATATCGGCAGGCGGCGAGCCTCGGCGCGTCCGCGTGTGGAAGTGACAACGGCGGTGACGGCGACTGCGGCGGCTGCCGCGACGGCAGCTGCGACAGCTCCGACGCGCTTGAGCTGCTTTTTGGTGAACGTAAATGCTTTCATAGATGTTGACCTCCATATGTAAATAATTGGAATTGTCATAATCTATGCCGACAACGGGACAAATATGCGTACAAGCGGAGATATCCATAAAAAGAAAGCTCGGCGCGAACTTTTCTGCTAAGCCGAACCATCGCCATACCGCCGCGCCGCAAAGCGGAATACGCCGCCCGCTCATATAAATAACTGATACCGTGTATATCGTTTTCGATAATTTATTTTTCAATATTTGAAAAAAACCCTTGACAAATCAAATGATTTATAGTAAAATAGTAATAAGGAATAATTTTAAAGGGATGTTTCCGCATTTTTTTGAGATTTCCTCATGCTACGGAATTTTCCCACAAAAAAGTGGGAATAGTCTCCCATTTTGTGGAATTTGGGAGATTCTTGGGAGGTAATCATAATGGCTCTTGTAAACGTCATGGAAAGACTTGTAGATGAAAAACTAGAACAGATGCTTTCAAGCGAACACTGCTGCAAATGCTCCAGATGCCTCGAGGATATGAAAGCCATCGCCCTGAATAAACTTCCCGCGAAATACGTAAGCAGCCACAACGGCGAGCTGTTCACAAAGCTCTCCACATCGCTGCGCCAAAGCTCCGTGGATATCAACGTCGCTGTAGCCAACGCAATAGACTGTGTTTCGGCTCACCCCTCTCATGAAGGCATAATCACCGAAGAGCTGGAGACCCGGAAAGCAGCCATCTGAGGTATATTGAAATATCACATCCGCCGCTCGGAAGAACGGCGGATTTTTATGTGCATTTGGGGGATTTTCCGCCCGAATAAATTCTTCGTCATTTTTCACATCGAGACTGTGTATATTTTGTGCAGATCGCCGAACAGCAGAAGATCTCCTCCAAAAATACGCGATAACAGCGCCGTTTTTGAAAAACTTCATCGAGCGGGGTATTTTCCGCGTGATCTAACATACCGTAAATATGCACAAATCCTCTCGCTTTATCCGCACAATATCGAATGGATTTTTGTGCAAATTCCACAAAAACGAACTCAAGACGATTTTTGCGGTCGTTTGCGTTGAGTACCACTTGATTTTTTCGGAAAAATGTAGTATAATATTATCAAGCTTTTCCGCTCACCGCTTTCGGCGGAGCATAGGAAAAGAGTTCTCCCTCGCCGAGCGGAGAACGTAAAAGAAAACAGAAGAGCTTTCGATTATGGGGGCAGGCCCTGTGCAACAGCGTGC
Source organism: uncultured Ruminococcus sp. (assembly GCA_964414395.1). Lineage (GTDB taxonomy): Bacteria > Bacillota > Clostridia > Oscillospirales > Ruminococcaceae > CAG-115. The sequence continues at coordinate 5 of CAYPWI010000341.1, read as the reverse complement.
CGTGA
>CAYPWI010000340.1:0-3164 GCA_964414395.1 uncultured Ruminococcus sp. | reverse complement strand
GATAGGCTCGGGCTGCGGCGTTCCCGGGATTATGGCTTCACGCACGATAGAAAATGAGCGCGACCGCCGCATGACGATCATGACGACGACCTTTATTCCCTGCGGCGCTAAAATGCCGATAGTCGCGCTCATCGCGGCAGCGCTGTTCGGCGGCGCGTGGTGGGTAGCGCCTTCGGCGTACTTTGTCGGCGTGGCGGCGATCATAATTTCGGGAATTATGCTCAAGAAAACAAAAATGTTCTCTGGAGACCCAGCTCCGTTCGTTATGGAGCTTCCCGCGTATCATCTCCCGACTTTCGGGAACGTTATGCGTTCGATGTGGGAGCGCGGTTTTTCCTTTATCAAGAAGGCGGGAACGATCATTCTGCTGGCGACTATCTTTATCTGGGCGGGCAGCTCGTTCGAGTGGACGGACGGCACGTTCGGGTTCGGCACGGATATGGAGCTTGCGGACAGCGTTCTCGGTAAAATAGGCTCGGCGATATGTTGGATCTTCGCGCCTCTCGGATTTGGCGATCCCACGGCGGCGGTGGCGACGATCATGGGACTTGTAGCCAAGGAAGAGGTAGTAGGCGTATTCGGCGTGCTTGACTTCGCGGCTATGACTCCCCTCGCGGGTTACAGCTTCCTTATCTTCAACCTGCTCTGCGCGCCCTGCTTCGCGGCTATCGGAGCGATCAGACGCGAGATGAACTCCGCGAAGTGGACATGGTTCGCGATCGGCTATCAATGCGGCTTCGCGTATGCGATATCCCTTATGATCTATCAGTTCGGCTGCCTGTTCACGGGGAACGTCAACATCATCGGTCTTATCTTCGCGGTCATTGTATTGGCGTTTATGATCTATATGCTGGTGCGCCCCTATAAAGAAAGTGTTAAGCTCAAGGGAAAGGTCAAGGTGTAAGCTATGTTGGACTTTATTCAGCAGAACGCGGGTTCCATTGCCGTCGGTGTTATGCTGCTGGCGGCAGTCGCGGTGATAATCGTTCATCTGATACTCGACAAACGCTCGGGAAAATGCTCCTGCGGCGGCAATTGCGGACATTGCGGATGTGGGGGGCACTGCACGAACTGCAATGACAATGACAAAAACAAAGCAAAGCCGCAAAAGTGATCGTTACAAAATCACGCCCACCTTGAAAAACCAAGGTGGGCGTGTTCTATTTGTGATACTTGGAATTATTGATGATCGAATACGCGCGATAGACCTGTTCTAAGAGCATTACCCGCGCCAGCTCATGCGGGAACGTCATCTCGGACATCGACAGACGCAAGCCGCACTCCGATTTAAGGCTCTCCGACAGCCCGAACGAGCTGCCTATAATGAAGCTCACGGTCGATATTCCGTTGTTTCCGAGCTCCTCGAGCTTGGAAGCGAGCTTCTCGCTGGAGAGCTGCTTTCCCTCGACGCACAGCGCCACGGAAAAGCCGGAGATGTTCTCGCGGATGACCCGCGCTTCCTTTTCCAGAGCCTGCGCTATCATCGCGGGAGACGGTCCCTGCGGCAATGGCACGGGCTCGGGCTCTTTTACGGTCACTTTAGCGTATGCGCCGAGACGTTTCAGATATTCGGCGCACGCGTCGGAATACCAGCCCTTTTTCAGCCTGCCCATGGCGATAAAATTCAAATTCATATCGTGTCCGCCGTATCAGCGTCTGCGGTCGTTGTTGGGACGGCGCACACCCGAACCCGCGCGGGGAGCCATTTGTATCTTGCGCCGCCGCTGGAGCTCCGCCGAACGCTTTTTCTTGTTGTTGGTGACGATCCTCAGCGTGACTATAGCAGCGATCAGCAGCACGATAAGCACGATAAGCACTATCACGATAGGCGAGCTCAATATCCCTTTCAGCTTTTCTTTGTAGTTCGCCGACGCGTCAAGCTTGATCTCGCTCTCCGTCTTAAGCGGAATGACGGCGATCTGCTCGCCGTTGAGCTTTAGGATCATTTCCCCGACGATCTTATCCTTCTCCACAGGCGCGGTCATCGGGTCGACCTTTGGCGTGATCCTCTGAATAGCGGAATTATCCAGCGACTTGGGGATAAGCGTGGAAAAATCCTCCCCGGCGACTATGCCGACAGTATCCGCGCCCTCGCCCTTATCGACCTTCACCTGCATGACCTGCTCATTCTCGGAAACGATCTTTCTGTATTCAAACTCATTGAACGCCCAGTCATAAAGGTTGATGTGGTCGTCATAGGTGTAAGGTCTTTTGGGAGCGTCGCCGTCCTCACCGTAATACGGAGCCGCGAGGGTCACGAGAAGGTATCTGTAGCCGTCGCGTTCCGCCATCGTCACAAGCGAGCGCGAGCCGCTGATATAGTCGTTCCAGCTCCACTTGCCATCCTTCTTGGGGTACAGCTTTGGGACACTGCCCGTCTTGATGCCCGAAACGCCCTCGTAATAGTAGCTTGTGTTCTTGGCGTTTATCATATCGTTGTCGCTGGTGATAAGATATCCCTTCCTGCCGTCTATCTCGACTGTCGCGGGATTGTTCTTATTCTCGGGCATAACGTACTCGAACGTGTTGCAGATATCCATAAATCCGGGATAGTTTTTGATCGCGTAGCAGGTGATCAAATAAAGATCATACGCCGTTGTGTAGTGATTTTCGGCGTAGCAGCCGTGCGCGTTGACAAATCTGGTATTTTTGCAGCCGATCTTTTCCGCGGTGGCGTTCATCATCTCGACGAAATGCTCTATGCTCCCGCCGCCGACATTATAGGCTATTATATTCGCCGCCTCGCACGCGGAGCGCATCATCATCGCGTGCATACAATCCCAATAGGTGAGATTGTCCTGCTGCGCCTCGATGCCCGCGTTGGTGACCTCGGTGTAATTGGGATTTCCGACATGGAATTCATCGGTGACGGCATAGGGCACCTTTACGATCTCTTTAAAGTCCTTGACGTTCTCCAATGCCACGAGACAGGTCATGATATCGGTGGTGTCCGCGGGATAGAGACGGGTATCGGCGTTTTTAGATTCGACGACGATATCATTGTCAAGATTGACCATATACACGCCTTCGCTCATAATGTCGACAGGCGGCGAAAAAGCGGCATATGCCCTGAAATTTGTAGCAGATGTAAAAAATAACAGAAATATTGTACAAAAAATCGTTAAAATTTTTGCTTTTCGCATATAGACAAATCCCCTTTTTTA
>CAYPWI010000339.1:0-3170 GCA_964414395.1 uncultured Ruminococcus sp. | reverse complement strand
CTCTGGCACCTTTCGCACGAGGGTCTCGACCTCGAGGATCCCGCGAACGAGCCGCAGTACAATAAACCCGGATTTCTGGAGCTTGGCGTTTCCCCCGAACAGGCTCCCGATAAGCCTACATATGTCACCATTCACTTTGAAAAGGGTATCCCGACCGCGCTCAACGGCGAGAAAATGGACGGCGTGAAGCTCATCAAGACCCTGAACAAGCTCGGCGGCGAGAACGGCATCGGACTGTTCGACGTTGTGGAGAACCGTCTTGTCGGCATGAAGTCGCGCGGTGTTTACGAGACTCCCGGCGGAACTATCCTCTATCACGCGCATGAAGTTCTCGAGACTATCTGCCTTGACAAGGAGACCCAGCACTACAAGGCGGGACTTGCCCAGAAGTACGCGGATATCGTCTATAACGGTCAGTGGTTCACTCCCCTGCGCGAGGCTATGGACGCGTTCGTCGACAAGACCCAGGAGACTGTTACCGGCGACGTAAAGCTCAAGCTCTACAAGGGCAACATCATAAACGCGGGCGTTACTTCCCCGTACACCCTCTACAGCGAGGACTTTGCTTCCTTTGGCGAGGACGATGTATACAACCAGAAGGATTCCGCGGGCTTTATCAACCTGTTCGGTCTTCCTATCAAGGTCAAGGCTATGCTCGACGCCGAGAGAAACAAGAAGTAATGGAATACAGATCGGAAAATCTGCGAAAAGATCGGGCTTGATCTGTTTGACTTCGGCTGATATTAGGTAACTTATTGAAGCGGGGAACGGCTTCCCCGCTTCAATTTTTCAATTTGATATTATGTCGGCGGGGGTGAGCCGATGGACATCGTTATCATTATTCTAAAGATAGCGCTGATACTGCTCGGGCTGTACTTTGCCTATAAAGCATATGTTGTTATCAACGGGCTCGCGGTACTTTATTCCCGCAAAAAGAAAGCGGATGAACTGAGAAACAAGCTTGATGTGTTCAGTGTTGAGGGCGAAGTACTGGGCTTTACCGAACAACGCGTATCAAGTCTTGACACATGGTACATAGTCAATCTTTCATACTCGGTAGCAGAAGTTATATATTACACTGAAGTGTATTTATTCAACCGTGGAAGTCTTCGGGTCGGTCAGAAGATCATTCTGCTTTGTGATAACGAGGACTACAGCAATGTCACAGTCCAGAACGGCGAAGAGGATGAGGCGGTAAAACGGCTGATATGGCGGCTTATTTGGCTGGTTGTCGTTATAGCTCTGGATCTTATCGGCGTATGTCTTGACTGGAACGATATCCTCGGCGAATATAACCGCGCGGGTCTTGGCACCGCCGCGTTTCTGATAATCGCCATAATAGCCGAGAAGATTTTGGAGCATATTAAAACCGATTAAGCCAAACACAGAGGTAACGATATGAGATTTGACGAAATGTGCGCGGTCATTCTTGCTTCTGCCGCGGCGTTGGCTTACTTTTTTATGATCATAAAAAAGTATTCGCCGTATCTGAAACAAACCCATAAGATCAGCCGGTTGAAAGAAAGCTCCGATCTTGTTCAAACAAAGGCGGAAATTATTGGCGTTGAAAAACAGGATCTAAACGGTCTTAAAGCCGATATATGCAAGCTTTATGTAATGCGTGTCAAATTTCAATGTGATAATGCTTCCCGCGGCGTGGAACACGCGGATATCATATTTGTCAAAGAACCGCCCGAGCGAGTCGGGCAGTACATTGATATTCTGTACAGCCGCAAAGCACCATCTGTTATAATGACGGCGCTTGATAAAGAAAGCAAGGGCTTTGGCGGAGTGATAATGCGTATAATTTTCGGTGTTTTTATCACATTCGGGATCTGTTGGGCAGTGTTTTACTGTTTTTGCAAATACGGTCTGCCCGACGACTGACAAATAATGATCGCGTTTGGTCAAACAAACTAAGGGTAGTATAAAGAAAGGAAAGATAACCATGGCAATGATGTGGGCGGGAAGATTTTCCAAAGAGGTAGACAGCAAGGTAAACGCCTTTAACTCGTCGATAGCGTTCGACGCGAGAATGTATAAGCAGGATATAGCGGGGAGCATCGCCCACGCGACTATGCTCGGCGAACAGGGCATAATTACGATTGAGGACAGCTTAACGCTGATCGGCGGATTGAAGGAAATTATCGCGGATATTGAGAGCGGAAAGCTCGTGTTCGCCCCCAACGCCGAGGATATTCATATGTTCATCGAAGCGGAGCTTACAAAGCGTCTCGGAGATGTTGGGAAACGGCTCCACACCTCGCGCTCGAGAAACGATCAGGTGGCGCTCGACATTCGGCTCTATCTCCGCGACGAGATAAAGGAGATCAAGGAGCTTGTAAAGCAGCTTATTGAAACGCTCTGCAAAATTGCCAAGGAACACTCCGACACGATAATGCCCGGCTACACTCATCTTCAAAGAGCGCAGCCTATCACGTTCGGTCATCATCTGATGGCATACGCGCAGATGCTGCTCCGCGATATCGAGCGGCTGAACGACACCGAAAAGCGCATGAACGTTTGCCCTCTCGGGAGCTGCGCTCTCGCGGGAACTACTTACAATATCGACCGCTATCGCACTTCTTCCCTGCTCGGCATGAGCGAGCCTATGGCGAATTCGCTCGACGGCGTTTCCGACCGCGATTTCTGCATAGAGCTTGCGAGCGCGCTGTCTATCTGCATGATGCACCTGTCGCGCTTCTCCGAGGAAATTATAATGTGGTGCTCGTGGGAGTTCAAGTTTATAGAGCTTGACGACGCGTTCTCCACGGGCTCTTCGATAATGCCGCAGAAGAAAAATCCCGACGTTACCGAGCTTATCCGAGGAAAGACAGCCAGAGTTATCGGCGACAATATGACGCTGCTCACCATGATGAAAGGACTTCCCCTCGCCTACAACAAGGATATGCAGGAGGATAAGGAGGCTATCTTCGACGCTGTTGATAATATGAAGCTTTGTCTTGTGACGTTTATCCCGATGCTCGATACCATGCGCGTTCTTAAGGAAAATATGAGAAAAGCGGCGGCAAAGGGCTTTATAAACGCGACCGACTGCGCGGATTATCTGGTCAAGAAGGGAATGCCGTTCAGAACGGCGTATAAAATAACGGGCGGGCTTGTGGCGCTTTGCATTTCCAAGGAAACCACGCTCGAGGAACTGCCGCTTG
>CAYPWI010000338.1:0-3191 GCA_964414395.1 uncultured Ruminococcus sp. | reverse complement strand
CAGAATAATCCTTTTTTATTATACAATATTTCTTTCGATAAATCAAGTATTATTATAAAAATTCTAAAAAAATAACATATTTTTTTCGTTTTTTTGGACAAACTAACAGATTTTGTTTGTAAATAAAGCGTTAGAGCGCAAAAGCCGTGTGACATTTTCCGCGTTCGGAACCATTCAAACTGACTCACATCAGCAGCTTTTTTATGTCCTCCGGCAGAGGACTTTTCAATGATATCCGCTCGCCCGACACACAGCCTGTAAATTCGAGCTCGCCGCAGTGGAGCGCCTGGCGCTCTATCGCCGAGCAGTCGCCGCCGTACATACTGTCCCCGCAGAGAGGATATCCGATATAAGAAAAATGCACGCGTATCTGATGCGTCCTGCCCGTCTTTAGGATTATCCTAAGCAGCGTGCGCCCGTTTTTCCTCAAAACAGGCTCATAGCACGTCACAGCTTCCTGTCCGCCCTCGGAAACGGCGCGCACCTCACGCAGGATTATGCTGTCGGAAACCCTCGCTATCGGCGCGTCAATAACGCCGGGCTCGGAGATATCCCCGTCTATCACGGCAAAGTACATCTTGGAGACGTTCCCCGCCAGCATAGACGCGGCAAGGCGGTTCTTGGCGCAGACACACAGCCCCGAGGTGTTCTTGTCGAGCCTGTTCACCGCGCGGAACGGACGGTCGGGATACAGCGCCGCGAACAAATTCGCCAGAGTATCGTTATAGTGCCTGAACGACTGATGCACGGGAACTCCAGGCGGCTTGTCGAACACCACCGCGTCCTCGTCCTCAAACGCGATCTTCGCCGGAACGTTGGGATCGGGCTCCGCGCCGCCGCTGTCCTCGAGGACTATGCGGACGCTCTCTCCCCCGCGCACAAGATCCACCCCGCGCAATATCTCGCCGCCGCGCGTTATCCCGCCGCTGAACTTCAATGACGAGATCAGCCTCCGCGAGAACCCGTGACGCTTCAAAAAAGCGGATGCCGACAGTCCGTCCTCCTCGGGACAGACCGTCAGCAACAACTCTCTCACTTTGTAAGACGCAGCTTGTTGATATTCCGCGCGTCTTGAGCGAATGTTATCGCGTTGTACATAAACAGCGTCTGATCGTAGTCGTCAAGGTTTACGAGCATATTCAGTCCGCCGTTGATATACCGCATATCCACCATCGTTATCCTGCTGTAATGATTTGCCAGGAACGGCGCCAGCGAATGGGCGTAACTGTCCTTAATAATAAGCAGCGACTTGCCGTTCTCCACGCCCGTGGTGATATCGACTAAAGGCACATTGCTGCCCGTAAACGACGAATACTTGTCCTTTGTATCGAGAAATTCCCTTACATACAGCGAATCATACTCGTTGATCTCAGTACCGCTGTTGGAGATCATCTTCACCTTCTGCTCGCCGCCCGCGGGATGGAAATAGGTCATCTCATCGGGAGTAACTCCGTCGTCGAGTGTTCTCGAAAACAGCGTCCCGCGGAACTCCGTGCTGACCGTCTCCACATTGAACGAATTGTAGCTCATCGCGGTATATCCCAGCGCCTTCGCCGCCGCGGTATAAGCGTAATACGCGCCCAGACTCGTCCAGTGATGGTCTGTTCTGTAGAATATATATTCATCGGAGTGACCCGCCAGCGTGCTCAGGCAGTCGACAGTGCTAACGCCCTCCAAGCCCTTGTACACCTCGTCGATGAACGACTTTTCGCTGAGCAGTCCCGCGTATGACGGCAGCTTGGAGCTGAATATCTCCTGCGCCGTGGGAGCGATCATAACGCTCGTCTGCATATCGGGGTGCCTCTGCGCGTACAGATTTATAGCTTCTATAGCTTTCCGAACGTCGTCCTCATTGTATCCCTTGAACGACTGTATCATCTGATCGTCTATGGTATAAACATCGTTTATCTCCTGCTTACCCGCCAGGGTCTGGATCTTATTGCAGACCTTCACCCACGTCTCGCGCCCCATGAGATGATCGCAGAAAAACTTCTCGAAATCGTCCTTGAACGCCTCGCCCTCGCGGTCGGTGAGATACTTCCACTTGATCGCGTCAAGGTATTGCTTGGGATTTTCCGCACTCTCCCATTTGCGCTCATCTATGAGAGTCGGCATTTGTTCGAGCATACGGTTCTCGTTCTCGCTGCGTTCGAGCTTCGGTGTAAAAGCGGTCACTAACGGAACGACCAACAAAACCGCCGAAAACAGCCCGATCATCAATTTATTTGGAGTAAATTTAAATTCCATACTGCCTCCTGATTTGAATAAAAATTTCAAAAGCGCATTTTGCTTCGCGCTATGCGCTTCGCCCAGTTGAATTCACCGCCTTTGGCGGTTCATTCAACGCAATGGCACTCGCGTACCGCTTCGCAGCACACGAGCGCTCATTGCTAGGGCATGCTCGCCGGCTCGCGAGCCATTCCGTGCTCGCTTCGCTGCGCGCGGAATGTTCCGCGAGCGGCGTTTTGAAATTTAATTGCTCTCCGAAATGTCATCTTATCAAAAATTAAAATAGAGGAACGGATGATAGCTCGAAGTCGTGATAAACGCAATGCTTACAAGCATCACGCACATCTGCACCACGGGATAACCGTACTGCACCCACTGCGGGGCTTTGGTCTTTATCTTGTTCACCAGACGCTTCAATATATCCGTGCTGCCGAATATCGCTATAGCGAAGATCACGCCGTAGTTCACAAGCGCGTTTATCGCGAAATTGTCCGTAAACACGCCGTTTCCGCCGAACATCGCCGCGATATAGGTGAAGACCTGGTTGAACATTACCCCGAAATCGAGCGTTCCCGGCGTTACGCCGTCGAACATTATCCAACCGAACACCACTAATACGAACGTATACAGCCAGCTGAAAAAGCTCGGTATCTTATCCAATATCTTCCCGAGGAAGAGCTTTTCAAGTACTATCAGCACTCCGAAATACGCGCCCCACAGCATAAAGTTCCACGAAGCGCCGTGCCAGATGCCCGTTATCGTCCACACGATAAGCAGATTGATGATCGTGCGCGGCAGTCCCTTGCGCGAACCGCCCAGCGGGAAATACACATAGCTCTTAAACCACCCGCCCAGCGTCATATGCCACCTGCGCCAGAACTCCGAGATGCTGCGGCTCATATACGGATAATCGAAGTTCTCGGGGAAGTTGAAGCCCATCATCTTGCCGAGACCTATCGCCA
>CAYPWI010000337.1:0-3203 GCA_964414395.1 uncultured Ruminococcus sp. | reverse complement strand
AATCTATTGACAAGTGCACGGATTTTGTTCCCCTCCCCCGCCCCCGCAGGGGGGTCCCCCCGGCCGCGCGGCATTATACGGCCCAGGGTAATAAACAAATTGACGGCTATTCCGCGCCGAGCGGAAGAGGCTCCGCGCCGAGCGGAAAAGTGGGCTGTTTTTTACAGCCCCTATATGTATCATCAGTCTTTCAGCTGCCCTATCGCCTCGGCGATGATCTCGCCGATAAGTTCCCCGGTGTAGACGCTCTCCTCAAGGGAATTTCCGTGGCTGCCTACTTCTATAAGCAGCGTTCCCGCAAAGAGGCTCTGATTATAGTCGCGGTAGTCGAACAGTATCGGGCGCGCCAATGTGGGAAAAAGCTCCTCCGAGGTGTTCTGCAAAAGGCACGCCAGCTTGAAATTCTCCATATAATGCGGAATTGAGAATTTCTCCCCATCGCAGCCCGAGATTATCATAAACTGCGCCGCGGTCTTGCCGTTCACCTCGCAAATGGGCGCTACAAGAGAGCCGTTGGGGTTCTCTATGCCGTCGCGGTGGATATCCAGAACTATCTTGATGCTCGGATATTCCTTGAGATTTTTCAGTATCGTCTCGGCGGAACGGTTATACGCTCCCACATACTCGGGGTTGTCGTGTACCGTGCAGTCGTGGACGACCGATATGCCGCGCTCCGCCAGCGCTTCACAAATAGCGTCGCCGACTGTCACCATGTTTCGCGTGCTGTCAATAGAGCGGTTGGGATATCTCGGGTCAAAGCGGTCACCCCCGGGCATATAGCTCTCGGTGGTGTGGGTGTGATAGATAAGCACGGTGGGCTTGGACGGGTCTTCGATATGTATATCGGGAAGCTCCTTCGACGCAGCCAGAAGCTCGTCTCCGTCCTTATCGGTGCAGTTCTGGATCTGCGCGCCGCTCGGAAGATCTAGGTATTTCTCGCCGTTGTACCGATCGTAAAGATAACGGTAAATTATCCCGTATTTGTTGTTGAAGCCCGACCAGTCAACGTCGTCCGTCCTCACCGAGCGGTTTTTGGTGATGATGTTCCCGCGCGTCACATTTGATGGCTCGTCCGGTTTTTCCGATGAGGAAGAATTCCCGCCGCTTGAAAAATCGGCGGAACTCTCGGGACTGTCCGATGAGGAAGGCTCGTCCAATGATGTGCCCGAAGAATTCTCCCGTGAAGTCGTATCGGAATATGTATCGGAAGCACCCGATGTATTCGGAGAATTTTCGCCGCCGGAATTATCGGGATCATTCGGATCTACCCCCGCCGAAACATACGCGGAATTTCTCAGCGCGTTCCCCGCCGCCGAGCCCGAGCAGATAAACAGCGGACAGCAAAGCGCCGCCGCGCAGATGAAGATCGTTTTTGCTTTTCCCATAATGTTTCAACTCCTTTTTTGAAAATCATATTCAGACGTTTGCGAAAATATAACTAAGATCATACAAGATAATTCCTTAAAAATCGCGGTCATATCGGTTTTATTGATCTTTGACGATATCGCGCACGACCTCGGAAGCTATAACCAGCCCCGCCGCGCTCGGCACGAACGCGCAGGAGGCGGGCACGACGCGTTCCCCGTCTTTGGGAACGGAGACGGGCGGCTCGTCCGAGTAAACGCATTTAAGCTTCTCTATACCGCGCTTACGAAGCTCCGTCCTCATGACCCGCGCCAGAGGACAGACGGACGTTTTATAAATATCCGCGACCTTAAAGCGCGTCGGGTCGAGCTTGTTCCCCGCGCCCATGGAGCTTATAAGCGGCGTTTCGCTCTCTTTACAAAGAACCGCTAAAAGCACCTTGGCGCGAACATCGTCCACCGCGTCCACAACGTAACTATACTCCGAAAAGTTGAACTTTTCCGCCGTCTCTTCGGAGAAGCGGAACGGGAATTTGCGGATAACGAGCGCGGGGTTTATGTCGAGAAATCTTTCCGCCGCGACATCGACTTTGAGCTTTCCCACAGTGCTGTGGAGCGCTATGATCTGGCGGTTGATGTTCGACAAGGAAACCGTGTCGCCGTCAATAAGATCAACAGCGCCAACGCCGCTTCTGACGATCGTTTCCGCGGCGTGACCGCCCACGCCGCCTATTCCGAACACGGCGACGCGGGAGTTTGAGAGCTTTTCCAACGCCGAAACACCAAGAAGGCGCTCGGTCCTTGAAAATTCTTCGGAGAATTTATCCAACGTCCGCGCCCCCTTGATGTTATTGTCTTACCATTCTTGACACTGCCCGACGATCTCCGACAGCGACTTTATGCCGTTCTTGTCCATATATTCCGCAATCCCGTCTATGACCTTAAGCGGAGAATACGGGTCTGAAAGGATCGCCGTGCCCATCTGTATAGCCGACGCGCCCGCCAGCATCATCTCCACCGCGTCTTCCCACGCGGAGATACCGCCCAGACCGATAACCGGGATCTTAACAGCCTTGTAGACTTGCCTTACCATTCTCACCGCCACGGGGAACACCGCGGGACCGCTGAGTCCGCCCATGTTATTCTTCAAAATAGGACGGCGAGTTCTGATATCTATTCTCATGCCTAAAAGCGTATTGATAAGGGAAACCGCGTCCGCGCCCTCGGCTTCGACAGCCTTGGCTATGGCGGTTATATCGGTGACGTTCGGGGTGAGCTTGAGGATAAGCGGCTTTTTGGTGACCGCTCTCACCGCCTTGGTGACGCTCGCCGCGCCCTCGCAGGATACGCCCCACGCCGCGCCGCCCTCTTTGACGTTCGGGCAGGAGATATTCAATTCTATCATATCAACGTCGGTCTTGTCGAGAATTTCAGCGGCGGCTTTATAGTCGTCGATGACCGCTCCCGCAACATTGGCGATGATGACGCATTTGCCGCCCTCGCTTTTCAAGGTCGGAAGATAATATTCCACAAACCCCTCAACGCCGATATTTTGAAGTCCCACGGAATTCAGTATACCGGAATAGCTCTCGGCAATTCTCGGCGGGGGATTTCCCAATTTCGGCTTTATCGTCATACCCTTGCAGGATACGCCGCCCAATTTCGAGATCGGATAGAGATCGGTGTAGCACTCGCCGTTGCCGTACACGCCCGAAGCCGCGATAACGGGATTTTGGAACTCCACACCCGCGACTTTTACAGATAAATCAGCCATCAAATCTCACCTCCTCCGCGTTGAATACGGGACCGTCCTTGCAGACCCGCGCGTAATATTCCTCG
>CAYPWI010000336.1:0-3208 GCA_964414395.1 uncultured Ruminococcus sp. | reverse complement strand
ATTGAGCTCGTCGACCTCACGCTTCTGATTTGAAATGTTGTTCGCTCCCGAGATAACAGCGTCACGCAGGAGCTTTCCACTGATCGTCATCTTTTCAATTCCCTTTCCAAATATTATACGCGTATCGAATCGACGTACACGTTGACCTTCTCCACGGATATCCCCGTGCTCTGCTCCACGGTATAACCGACCTTGTTTATTATGGAACGCACCACCGCGTTCATATTCACTCCGTACATCAGCGAGATATGAAGATCGATAACAAGCTTCTCCTTCGCGAACTTCACCCTCACTCCGCGCGGGATATCGCCCTTCTTCTTGCTGACAAACGCCGTGAGCGTTTCCCGCAGTCCCGAAACATTCATCGAAATGACCCCGAAGCATTTTCGCACGGTATTTCCGATAAGCTCCGTGAAATACTCGGGTGATATCGAGATCTTGCCGACATGATTTTGGATCGTTATCATATTTCCTCCTGATCTGAATAGCAATTCGCAAAGCGCAAAGTTATTACGCGCTTCGCGCGTAATAACTTTGCTAGCCGGCTGACGGTTCGGTTCGCTGCGCTCACCTCGCCGTCAGCCGCTTTTGCGAATTGCGATCGCCAACCAACTAAACACTATCAACTATAATTATGCCCGTTTGAACGGGTTTGCATACCGCCGTAAAAAATTCGGGGAACGATCTTGCGGCATTCATCGCTTTTTCGGCGCTCGCGAACACTCCGAAAACCGCCGCGCCGCTGCCCGAAAGGCTCGCGCCCTCCGCTCCCCATTCTCTGAGCCGCCCGCATATCTTCTCGATGCGCTCGTCGGCGTACAGCCTTTGAAATACATTGTACATCTTTTCCGGGAATTCCCCGCGTGAATTCACAAAATCCGCGAGACCGCCCTTTTTCGGCAGCGGAGCCGCGTCATATCTCGCGTATGCCGCTTTTGTATCGCACCGAAAATCCGGCATTACCACCAAGAACGCGCGTTCGGGGAACGATCCCGTCTCACGGAGCGCCTCGCCTATACCCGTGCAGACCTTCACGCCGCCCATCATACAAAACGGCACGTCCGCGCCGACCTTTGCGCCCAACTCCGACAGACGTTCCACGCTTAACGCGCCGCCGTACAGACGGTTCAGACCGACGAGCACAGCCGCCGCGTCCGCGCTGCCGCCGCCCAGTCCCGCGCCGTGGGGGATACGCTTCTCTATGAAGATCTCCGCGCCGCTGTCAGCCGCGCCTATCTCCTCAAAGAACAGCTTCGCCGCCTTATAGCAGATATTTCCCTCATTCTCGGGGATCAATGGGTTTGAACAGCGGACGCTTATCGTATCACCGCGCTTTATCGTCAAAAAGTCGCTGAGATCAACGCTCTGCATAACGCTTTCTATCAGATGATATCCGTCGGGACGCTTTCCCGTGATGTCAAGGTAAAGATTTACCTTGGCGTTCGCGATAAGACTTAGCTCAGTCAATTCTTCAGCTCCTCAAGAAACTCGCGTATAGCGGCAAACGCCGTCGTGATGTGAGCAACGGAATATGCGTAGGACACGCGCACATACCCTTCCCCGCTCTTTCCGAACGCCGAACCGGGCACGACCGCGATCTTCTTTTCCTTGAGCAGCCGCTCGCAGAATTCCGCGCTGGAAAGCCCCGTGGACTTTATGCACGGGAACACGTAGAACGCGCCCTCCGGCTCGAAGCAGGTAAGCCCCATGTCGTTGAAGCCCTTCACGCAGAGCTTTCTGCGCATATCGTATTCCGAGACCATGTGATCCACGTCCGCGCGGCACTTCTCAAGCGCCGCGATCGCCGCGTATTGGCTCACCGTCGGGCTTGACATAATGCAGTACTGATGTAATTTCAGCATCTGCTTGATTATAGGCTCGGGACCAGCCGTAAAGCCCAGTCTCCAGCCCGTCATGGCAAAGGTCTTGGAGAAGCCGTTTATGAGGATCGTCCGCTCCTTCATGCCGTCCATTTCCACAATAGAAACGTGTTTTTCGCCGTTGTAGGTCATCTCGGAATAGATCTCGTCCGACAGCACCACTATATTGGTATCGCGAAGGACTTTCGCTATGGCTTCAAGATCGCCGCGGCGCATTACGGCGCCCGTGGGGTTGTTCGGGTAGGGCAGGATCAGGATCTTGGTCTTGTCGGTGATCTTCTCTTTCAGCGCCTCGGCGGTAAGTCTGAACTTATCCTCAGCGCGCGTCACTATCGGCACAGAAACGCCGCCCATCATATTCACGATCGGCGAATAGCACACGAAGCTGGGCTCGGGGACTAAAACCTCGTCGCCCGGCTCTATGATCGCTCTCACGGCAAGATCTATCGCTTCCGAGCCGCCCACCGTGATTATTACCTCACTCTCGGGGTCGTAATCCGTGCGGACGAAGTTTTTCAGATATCTGCACACGCTGCGGCGGAGCTCAATAAGTCCGCGGTTGGCTGTGTACGCCGTCTTGCCTTTTTCGAGAATGTTTATAGCTTCACGGCGCGCCGCCCACGGGGTCTTGAAGTCGGGCTCGCCGACCGTCAGCGAGATAACGCCCTCCACGCGCTGAGCGATATCGAAGAACTTTCTTATACCCGAGGGCTGGATGTCGCTTATCTTCTTGGGGATCAACTTTTCATAGTCCATCACGGAGACACCATGCCCCTTTCATCGAAGCTGTCCTCGTTGAACACGTGCTTCTTCTCCTTGTAGCGGCGGAGAATAAAATGCGTCGTGGTCGAGATAACTCCGTCGAGAACGGCGAGCTGTTCCGATACGAACAGCGCCACCTTGCGCAGGCTAGTCCCCGAAATGGTCACGGAGAGATCGTAAGCGCCCGACAGCAGATAAACGCTGTCGACCTCGTCATATTCCATAATGGTGTGCGCGAGGTCGTCGAAGCCGCCGTCCTTCACCGGCGTGACCTTGATCTCAATTATCGCGGTAACGCCCGTCTCGTCCGCCTTTTCCTCGTCGATGATCGCGGAATAACCGATGATTATGCCCGCGCGTTCGAGATCGGTTATCTCCTTTGCGACCTCGTCCTCCGTCGCTCCCAGCATAGCGGCAAGCTCCGAATTGGAAAGCCGCGCGTTCTGCCGCAGCAGATCCAGTAATTTATTGGGATCCATAGCTTCCTCCTTAATGTTCATACATATTTTATATGATGCGCCGCGCCAAAAAAATACACATATTTTACTGTGATAGGCACTGCTCTT
>CAYPWI010000335.1:0-3222 GCA_964414395.1 uncultured Ruminococcus sp. | reverse complement strand
TGCTGTAACTGCGCCAAGTGCCTGTATGTGTATATACTGCTCTCGGCGTTCCTTGACGATGATGTTCTGGAAAAGATCTTCGGCTGCGATATGCTTCGAAAGGAAGAGCTTTCCGATATGCTGGACGGTCTCATGCTGGACGGCGAGGATAAACCGTTCGAGTGCGTGGGGACAAAGAAAGAAGTCCGCCTGTCGCTGCAAATGGCGCTCGAAAAGCGCAAAGATCACCCGCCCGCGCTGCTGAAACGTTTCGCGGAGGCGTTCCCCGGATACATTCCCGAAAAATTAGGCGGCTATTTCGACGAGATAAACTTCGTCCCCGAAAAATTCCTGCCGCTTGTGGAGAAGACGATAAAATGAACATTGATGAACTAAGACCCTTTTTTGAGAACAAACGTGTCGTGATCCTCGGCTTCGGCAGAGAGGGCAAGGTGTGGCTGGATATCCTGACAAGGCTGAAATGCTGTAAAGAACTCGCCATTGCCGATATGAATCCTCTCGAACCCGATTTTCCCTACATTCGCCCGATCTGCGGCGAACACTACCTTGAGGAAGCCGCCGAATATGACGTTATCCTGCAATCGCCCGGAGTTATAATAAAGAACAAATACGACGACAAGACTAAAGAAAAAATACTCACCCAGACCGAGCTTCTGCTGCATTTGAAACCATGCAAAGTAATCGGCATTACGGGAACTAAGGGAAAATCCACGACTTCCTCGCTCGTTCACCATTTTCTGGAAGCCAACGGCATACCGACTATGCTTATCGGCAACATCGGCGTTCCGCCTTTGAAGCGGATCGAGGAGATGAACGAGAACGTCACCGCCGTGTGTGAGCTGAGCTGTCATCAGCTGGAATTCGTTCGGCACTCTCCCGACATCTCCCTGCTGCTGAACATCTTCCCGGAGCACCTCGATCATTACGTGAATTTCGAGGCATACGCCAACGCCAAGCGCAATATAGCGCGGTTTCAGGAAAGCGGCGGTTATACGGTCGCGAACGTCGACACCATTCCCGTGGAATGTGGGGGGCGGGTGTATTCCTCGGCGTTCGGAGGAACGAAAAATTCCGCAGACGTTTGGACGGACGGTCTTTCAATTTCTCTCTTCGGAGAGGAGATCGCGCCGGAGAAGATCAAGACGAACCTTTGCGGACAGCATAATATCTACAACATCGCCATGGCGCTTGCCGCGGCGAAGCTCGCGGGCGCGGACGTGAACACCTGTCTTGAGTCTCTGGACTCGTTCAAGGGACTTGAACACCGTCTGGAACGCGTCGCTGTGATAAACGGCGTGGAGTATATCAACGACAGCATCTGCACGGTTCCCGAAGCGGCGATAGCGGCGGTAAACGCGTTCGACAGCGCCGACTGCATAATACTCGGCGGTATGGATCGCGGCATATCCTATGATGTTCTCGGTGACTTTCTGAATAAAGGCGCTGTGAAAAATGTCATTCTGCTGCCCGACAGCGGACGGCGTATAGGGAAGCTCGTCACAAACACCGATGTGAAGCTCTACCCCGCGAACGATCTGGAACAGGCTGTAGCGATCGCGGCGCGGGTGGCGAAGAAGCGCGTGCTGCTTTCACCTGCCTCGGCGAGCTACGGGTTCTACAGGAACTTTGAGGAGCGTGGGAGGCATTTCAAGCAGCTGGTGAACGCGCTTATAAAATAAAGAACAAGGCGGACTGCTATAAACGGCAGCCCGCCTTTTGGGTATATCAAACAACCGCCGCGGCACCGCGGTAATGCGCTCGCCGCTCGTTCGGCTATTCAAGGGCAACCGGATCCGCCCGCCTTTTGGGACAAAGACGAAACCGCCGCCACCTCACGGCACGGCTGTGAATTTACCCTTTTCTATTGTATGCCGAACGCGGGATTTGGTGAAAAAGAACATAAATTATGATTTCCCACAAAAAAGCCCCGCCAAAAACGGGGCAAAAATTTTACAGATTTTCCAGCGACTTTTCCAAAAACGCCTTAGTGACCGCGCTCTTCGGGCTTCCGAACACATCGTCGGGCGTGCCGTATTCCTCGATAACGCCGTCTGCCATGAAGATCACCTTATCCGCCACTCCGCGCGCAAATCCCATCTCATGTGTGACGACTATCATCGTCCTGTCCGAGGTCTTAAGCTCGCGAATAACGCGCAGAACCTCTCCCGTAAGCTCCGGGTCGAGCGCCGAGGTCGGCTCGTCAAAGCAGAGTATATCGGGGTTCAGCGCCAACGCCCTTGCAATAGCCACACGCTGCTGCTGTCCGCCCGACAACTCACACGGGTAGTTCTCCAGCTTCGCCGACAAGCCCACCGTATCGATAAGCCGCCGCGAATTGTCGTCTATCTCTCTCAGGATCGCCTTCTTCTCGTCCTTCGAGAGCTTCTTCCCCTTTATCCGCCGCAGCTCCTGAGCAAGCGAAACGTTCTTCAAAACATTATACTGCGGGAACAGGTTGAACGATTGAAAAACCAGCCCGAAATGCAGCCGCTTCTCGCGCTTCATAGCGTCGGAATACGGTGGCTCGCTCGAATCGAACAGAACGTTCCCGTTGACGAGAATAGAGCCCTCATCGGGCGTTTCCAGAAAGTTCAGACAGCGCAAGAGCGTCGTCTTTCCGCTGCCCGAGCTTCCGATTATCGCCAGCACCTCGCCCTTGTCCATCGAAAAATCGATGCCTTTCAAGACTTCGGTCTTGCCGAACGATTTTACTATACCTTTTACTTCTAAAAATGACATCGGCAGCCTCCCGTTAA
Organism: uncultured Ruminococcus sp.; assembly: GCA_964414395.1. Lineage (GTDB taxonomy): Bacteria > Bacillota > Clostridia > Oscillospirales > Ruminococcaceae > CAG-115. Next base: position 466 of record CAYPWI010000335.1, on the reverse strand, counting down.
GCGCTGTAATAATTGAGCTTCTTCTCCGTAAGATTTAACAGGAAAGTAAGCAGTGCCGAAAACAGCAGATAGAACACGCCGATATAGAACAGCGGCCAGATTATCGCCTTAACGGAGATTATGTCCTCCGCCGCCTTGACAAGCTCCGCCACCGAGATGACGCGCGCCAGAGACGTGTCCTTTACGAGCGTGATTATCTCATTGCCCATCGGCGGCACTATGCGCTTTATGACCTGAAACAGCACGATCTTAAAGAAGATCTGCGATCTCGTCATACCCAACACCTGCCCCGCCTCGTATTGACCCTTGGGGATACTTTCGATGCCGCCGCGGTATATCTCCGAGAAATAACACGAGTAGTTGATAATGAACGCGACGAGCACCGCCGGCAGACGATCGAGCCCCTTCGCCTCAAACAGCAGACCCGGACCGTAGAAGATCAGTATACATTGAAGCATAAGCGGCG
>CAYPWI010000334.1:0-3235 GCA_964414395.1 uncultured Ruminococcus sp. | reverse complement strand
CCGCCGTTCGCGGCTGTCTCGTGAATGAAGTTATAAGCCTCATTCAGCTTCTTGACGGTCTTCTGCAGGTCGATGATGTAGATGCCGTTTCTCTCGGTGAAAATGTACGGAGCCATTTTCGGGTTCCAGCGTCTGGTCTGGTGTCCGAAGTGAACGCCTGCCTCCAAAAGCTGCTTCATAGATACTACTGCCATAATGTTTTCCTCCTGTTTTGGGTTAAAATTTCCTCCACGGAAAAACGCCCCCCAAACGCCGCCCAAAGTCCTGATCGGCGCACCGACGGGAAAGCTGTTTCCGTGTGTGTATTTGGAACGGGATCCCGCGGAATGATACATCGCGCACCTATTCCATAAAAATACGATAGTATTATACCACTTTTTGCCGAAAAAATCAATAGGTTTCTTTTCGTTTATTTAAACAAACTTCCGAAGCCTTTTCCGCGGCGGTTTGTGCAGGTTGCCGGGACATCGCAGGAAACGAGAATGGTATCCTCGCCTATGACCTCGATATCGCACCACTTGATGAACAAGTCTTCCTCACGCCCGAACAGCCCGAAAAACTTTGCGCGCCCGTATACTATAAGGCGGCAGATCTTAGCGGTGCAGTTGTCGAACTCGATATCATCGGGATAGCCCAGCCTCGCGCCCGTTTTCACGTTGATGATCTCTTTGCACTTCAAGTCATTAAAGCTGTATACCATAACGATACCTCACATTCCCTCTTTTACAAGTTTATGTGAGGCTTTTCGTATTTATTCAGCTTTTGATATGTGGTTTTCCCCGTTCCGCGCGGAAACCCCCGCGAAGGTAAGGTGCCATATTTATTTGGATATGCCGAGCCGTCAGCGTTCCAAAAGGAACTTCTCCGCGTCCTCGATGCTCCCGCCGCGGAATTGTGAGATATCCGCGTTGTTGGGATTTTCAACGTAGTCGGTCACAAGGAAGCTCTCCATTCCGAGAGATCTTGTTGACAGAATATCCTCCTCGACGCTGTTGCCTATCATAACGCAGTCGGAAGCGTTCGCGCCTATGACCTCAAGCACCGCCCTGAAATAATCGGGATTAGGCTTGCAGTAGGAGCTGTTGTCATAGTCCGTTATGTAGGAGAAATCGTTCTCCGAAAGCCCCACCCAGCCCATTCTGGTAAGCTGCGCCACCCTAGGGAAAATGGGATTGGTAGCCAGAACTATGTCATATCCCGCCTTTTTCAGCCGCTCTATCATCGGCTTGTGGTCATATTGCTTTTTGAGGCACGCCTTGACCTTGTCGAACTCCTTTGTATAGAAATCATCGCACAATTCCCGAGCGTCGGGAAGATCGGAAAACGCCGCGTGGAACGTATCCCAGAACGCGTCCGAATTCTTTCGCGAGCCGTCGTTCTTGATCATCGCCGCCGTGCCTTTCCACACGACTTTAACTAAACTCTCGCTCTCATATCCGAGAGGCGCGAGCTTTTTGCACAAGCCGCCGAAATAGAGCTTTATAAACTCGTCCTGCAAAAACGGCAGTAGTGTGCCGTCAAGATCAAACATCACCGTTTTCTTCATGGTTTTCCTCCGCTCTTCTCTCAGCCGCTCTTTTGCGGCGTTCCTCGCGCTTTCTGAGCTTTTCCTCAAACGCTGTCTTATCTTCCTCTGTCGCCTCGTAGATCGTTCTTACGACCGTGTAATTGGTGGGAGTGATCGTCGTCGCCTTGAACTTCACGCGGAACGTTCCTCCGCAGCCCGGACAATCGGCGATGGTCTTGCAGTTCTTCGCGTTGGTGAACAGCCACTGCCCGTATTTAAGCTTTTTCCCGCACTCGGGGCATTTCAGTTCCATAACGCGGCGGTCAAACAGCATTTTCTTAAGATCGTCAAGATTGTTCACAGCGTCCTTGAACACAGGCGTCGGAACAGCCGCCGCGTATTCGGCGTATTCCGCGATACCGAGCGTCATATTGAGCTTCTTACAGATCTCGTAGGTGAGATACGCGTCGTTGAACGCGTCGTGAGTCTGCACGTCAAGCGGGATCTCCAGCTTCTCCGCGGCGGAAGCCAAAGCGCATTGCAAATGCTCGTCCTTCATCTGCCGATTATAGATGAGCTGCAAGTTTATATAATCGCTGCCGAATGAGGGATCAAGCCCGTGCAAGGTGAGATTATCCGCCAGAACGCCCAGATCGTCAAATCCCCAGGTTATAAAGCGGAATTCTTTCCCGCACCACAGCTTCAGCCTTTTGAACGCCTGCGGGAAAGTCTCGCCCGTCATCAGCTGCTCGCGGGTTATGCCAGTTATCTTCTCAACGTGCGGGTTCATGCGCTTATAGTACTTCGGGCGAACGTTTATTTTTATTTTGTCGAGCAAATTGAAACTCTCGTCCGTCTTGAAAGCGCCGATCTGAATGATCTCGCTGTGTAAGAGCACGGGCGTGCGCACAGTCTCCGCCGGATTTATCGGCTGATTCCATTCCATGTCAAGAATAATGTAGTTCATAAATTCATTCTTTCTGTTATATTACCGTTTTCGACATTCAAAAGCGCGTTCGGCGACAACTCGCGCGTCATATTCATTAACCGAGAACTCATCACCGAAGATCTCTTTCATGCGCTTGATAACATAGTCGCACGCGTCAAAAAACTCGGTCTTCTCCTGTTCATCCTCAAAGCCGATATACGGATCGTCATAAGTGCCGAAGTTGTTGATATTCCAGATACGGCAGTATATCTCAAAGATCAGTCTTACGCAGCGCTCAAGCTCGTATTCGCCTTTCAGACGCTCTTCGGGGCGACCTCCGAGATCAGAGAAAGTGCTTTCAAATGATCCTTCCGCGCTGATAAGATAATCTCCCTCACCGGTCAGCCATATAGGAGCGCAGTCGTAATCAAATTGAAATCTTATCTCTCGTTTCATATGGATAATGCCCCTCCGACATTCTCTCTTCGCCATTCCACATACTCGTCATAATTCCCTTGGCGGTCGTAACAGCCGTTTTCGGTGATCTCGATTATCCTGTTCGGAACTGTGTCGAGGATCTCGTGATCGTGCGACGCGAACAGCACATTGCCCTTAAACTCGGAAAGCCCGTTGTTTACGGCGGTAATGCTCTCCAGATCGAGATGGTTAGTCGGTCTGTCGAGTATCAGGCAGTTCGAGTGGAACAGCATCATACGCGAGAACATACATCTCACCTTCTCGCCGCCCGAAAGCACGTTGACGGGCTTGTAAACGTCATCGCCTGAGAACAGCATACGCCC
>CAYPWI010000333.1:0-3236 GCA_964414395.1 uncultured Ruminococcus sp. | reverse complement strand
CCCTTTTCGGCGTAGAATTCCTGCTCACCGGCAGTGAACACGAAATCCGCGCCACAGTCCTTGCATTTAAGTGTTTTGTCAGTGTACATAGTGATACCCCTCAAAAAAATAGATTTGCCCGGTCGGATTTGCACCGACATCTTTGCGGACGGAATTGCCGCACTGCTCTTCAATTGAGCTAACGGGTAATATAAATTACATAAAATCCTAAAACAGTAATAAAATGGGAATGTCAGCCCATATAAAACCGTCTTAATTTGTTTCTCGCGCGGCACAAGGCGTTATCCACCGACTTCCTGTCGCAGCCTATTCTCTTGGCGATCTCGTCATACGATAAGCCCAGCACCATGCCCTGTATGCAGCGCAGCTCGAGCTCGGTCAGCTCGGAACGGATACTCTCCATCAAAGAGCTGCTGTCTTCACCCGCGATAACGGCTTCCTCGGGAGTGGGCGCGGGATCGGGTATGGTCTCCAGCTCCTCTTCGGAATTATCTGAAATACCCGCGCTGTATCGCGAAGCGCGTTTCACCGTATTGCGCATACGATTTCTCACGCACACGTAAACGAACGCCGAAAACTCACCCTTCTGCTCGTCGTAATTCTGCACGGCGTCAAGCAGACCCGCCATTCCGTCCGAGACAAGCTCGTCGTAATCGGCGCGGTCGGAATATCTCTTAGCGCACGGAAACACGATATTCATATATCTGGAAATGAGTTCTGCCATTCTCTCGCTGTCAAGCGGTTTATTTTTGAGCAATTCGCGATCGCTCAGGTGTGAAAGATCCGACATGATAATTTCTCCGCAAACTCTTTTTCCAAAAACATTATACCACAACAATTTTGATTTGTCAACAATTTATTTAAAAAACTCCGCAAAAAATCGAGATTTATTTCACAGATGACGAATAAACGGGAATTTTAATAATACGGCGTGCGAGTTTTGAGCTCACGCGACCGCGGAAGGCGATCATCGATGGTTTTGAATATGCTGTTCGGGGCGCTTGGGGAACGCGGATCCGCGCTTTGCAAAACCAACGCTTGAAAATGCGGCAGTCGGGGCTCTCGCGCCGAACGCGCCTTTGCGTGGAATGAAACGCGGCTCGCGTTTAAAGGCTTGTCCGAAGCCGCCCTACGTGACTTTAACTTCAAAGTCGGTTCGTACCGAACGCGCCTTTGTGTGGAATGAAACGCGGCTCGCGTTTAAAGGCTTGTCCGAAGCCGCCCGCCGCGACATTAGCCGCAAAGTCGGCTCGTGCCGAACGCGCCTCCGCGCTCCGCCGGTTTATACCAAGGTTTCACGTCATTTATCGGGCGTACTCCGATCTTCCCGTCTTGAAAATATTCCCGCCGACCGCGTCTATCGCCGTTATCAGCGGAAACTTCTCAAACCGCAGCCGCTTCACGCTCTCGCAGCCCAGATCCTCAAACGCTATCACTTCACATTCCGTGATGCACTTTGCCGCCAGCGCTCCCGCGCCGCCTATCGCGCAGAAGTACACCGCCCCGTTCCTCCGAATAGCCTCGCATACAGCCTCCGAACGCTCGCCTTTCCCGATCATCGCCGCCAGCCCCCTGTCCAGGAACTCCGGTGAGTACACGTCCATTCGGCTCGACGTGGTAGGTCCGCATGAGCCTATCACCATACCGTCCTTGGCAGCCGTGGGTCCCGCGTAGTACACAGCCGCGCCTTTCAGATCATACGGCAGTTCCCCGCCGCTCTCCAAAAGCGCCTTTATCCGCTTGTGCGCCGCGTCACGCGAGGTGTACACCGTCCCCGAGAGCAGGATCTTCTCCCCCGCCCTCAGCGTCCGCGCCTTCTCGGCAAGCTCACTTGTATCAAGCTCGATCATCTTTATCCCTCACTCAAACGTCTTTCGTGAAAAATCAGCGCGGCACACCGCTCACCACGGCGCGCCGCGTAAATGTGCCAAAATGCTTCCCCGATCAGAAGCTGCCGAACAAGTCGGAGCTCATATCGTCGTCGGACGAATCGCCGCCCATATCGCTGTCGAAGTTCCAGATAGAGGAATCGTCCGCGTCGGGAGCCTTGGGATCCTCGGCGGGAGCCGCCTCGGGTTCGGGTGAAGATCCCGAGCCGGAGCCCTCATCGCCGCCGAAATTGCCCGACTCCTCCATCGCGTTGAGTTGGTTCTGGAGATCCGCCCACGGGTTATCCGAAGCGGAGCTGTCGGCTGCCGCGGGTTCGGAAGCGGGAGCGTCGAGATCGAGCGAGCCCGTGCCGCCCGCGTTCTCCAGCGCCGCGCCCATCTGACCGAGCAGCGCGTTCATAGCGTCCAGACCGCCCGCCGCGTCGTCCATATCGAAGTCCTTCTCGTCGTCGCTCGGCTTGACCGCGAACTCTTCCTCGCGTTCCTTGACAGCCGCGAACAGATCCTCGTCGACCTGATCCTTGAGCGCCGAGCTGGGAACCGTCTGCGTGAGGAGCTCGGCGGTAAATCCGTCGTCCATCACCGCGCCGCCCGCCTTCTCATCGATAGGCGAGACCTCGGTAACAGCGTCCGTTTCGTCGAACTTGCCGACGTCGGAGAGATCGAAGCCCTCCACCACCTCGTGTTTGGGCTTATGCGGGTCAAGCGGCTTTATATCGCCGAAATCGGACATATCGGACATATCGCCGTCGTCCATCATATTGGCGAACAGATCGTCCATAGACGCGCTTTCGGAGGAACTCGGAGCCGCCGCGGGCTTTGATCCGCCCGACATAGGAACCTCCGCGGAAGGCGCTTCAAACGCCGACAGATCGAGCTCGGGAACGGGAGCGCTCACCGCGCCGCCCGTTATCTCGGAAGCCTTTCTGCCAGCCGCGTTCAGCGCGTCGGTGACGGACTTTGAAAGCTCTTTCAGTATAGCCCCGAACTCCTCGGCGGACTTTGCCGAAACGCCGCCGCTCTGAGCGCTGTTCGCGCCCGCGCTCGCTATGATCTCATGAGCGGTCTGCTTTGCCTTCTCCACGATCTCCTTCGCCTGCGCGTTCGCCTTGGCTATCACCTCGGAGGCTTTCTTTTCAGCCTCTGCCGCTGCCGCCGCACTTGAAGCGCCCGAAGACGCGCCGCTGTTCGCGTGGCGGAGCTTGCGCTTCAGCTCATCGTTTTCGTTCTGGAGAGTATCGGCGTTGCGGCGCTCGGTCTTTGCCAGCGCCTCAAGCTCGCTCACCCTCTCGGCGTGCTTCTTTTCAAGCTCCGCTATCTTTTCGGTGAGCTCGCCCTTTTGCTTTT
>CAYPWI010000332.1:0-3257 GCA_964414395.1 uncultured Ruminococcus sp. | reverse complement strand
CACTCAGTATAATTCAAAAAAATTCCATATATACAGTTTAGCACATTTTTTCTCACTTGTCAACTTACATTTTTGTAATATATATGAAGAAAATATAAATTTTTTCAAAATTATATATATAGGGGCGGAGGATCGACCTTCGCCCCTTTTTGTTATCTTTTGTTCTACACACTGTATGTTTTTAGTATATCTTCGGCGATCTCCCGCTGAGTGCGGCGGGTGTCCATCGCCATTTTCTGTATGTGCTTGTGCGCCTGCTCTTCGGTCATATTAAGGTATTGTATAAGCAGGCATTTCGCGCGATCCACCGTCTTTACGTCGTCAAGCTTTCCTTGAAGCTCCGATTTTTCGCGCTCCAAGCGGTTTATGTTCTCTTTTGCGAGCACCGCCATTTTTACGGTCTGTGTGAGGACGATTCTTGAAAAGGGCTTTGCCAGAACGAACGCGCCCGTGAATTTTATCCTGTCCTGAACGTCCTCGGCAATGTCCGCGCGCGCTAATACTATTATCGGCGCAGACGTTTTTTTGTACATCTCCGCTATAAGATCCAGCCCGAACTCGCCTTTCAGCGGCACGGAGACCACTATAGCGTCATAAGCGGAGATATCCGCCGCGCGGGCTTCCGTGTCCGAAGCGCAGACATCTATTCCCGCCGACAGCTCCGAAAGCGCGGAGGATATCGTTCCGCAGCCCTCTGCGGTTTTGGCAATGACAAAAATCTTCATAAAACAGACCTGTTTATTCAAGCGATAGGCAGTGATCTCGGAGAGCCGCCGCTGTATCGAAGTATCGTTAGTTATTGACGTAAAGCTGCTTATACGGCGACGCAGAGTTCGGCGTGAGCTTGAAGAAGCGCGAGCTTAAGAGTTCATCCGCGTTTCCGCCGAAGTGCTTTACAAAGCGTTCCACATAATGACGTATCGACTCTTTTTCCTCCGCCGTCGCCTCGTTGCAGCATACCTGAACGGGAAGTCCCGAGGGCGCTGTGTCGCTTCTTATGAACATCTCCCCGCCGTGCATACCCGTTCCGCAGAAGGAGCCGACGGGGCAGCCGCTTATTCCGATGCCGAGAACGATCAGGATGCCGCCTGCCTGATATTCCCCGAGGAAATCCCCGACCTTGCCGCCTATCACGATAGCGGGGTATTGGTCGTGATAGCTCTTCATATGGATCCCCACGCGGTAGCCCGCGCTGCCCTGCACATATATCTCACCCGAACGCATGGCGTAGCCCGTGGTGTCGCCGCAGTTTCCGTGAACGATTATAGCGCCGCCGTTCATCGTGTCTCCCACAGCGTCCTGGGCGTTGCCGTGTACGATTATCTTTGAGCCGTTCAGATACGCTCCCAGAGCGTTCCCGGGCGTTCCTCCTATGAGAATTTCCTTGCCCGAAAGCCCCGCGCCTATGTACCGCTGCCCGAGGACGTTATTCAGCTCAAAGCGTTCCTCGGAGCTCTCGCGGATCACGCGGTTAAGCTCGGTGTATCCGTGATCTCTCGCGTCTATTATCATCTTACGATACCTCATTTATATAAACTTATTTTCGGAACAGCAAGCCGTTATTCGCCCGCGTGTTGGATACCGAGGATATCCAGCTCCTTTTGCGTGAGCCCCACTCCGCGCAGCATAAGTCTGTTTCCGCGAAGCGCCTCTATGGAATTTATGCCCATGCCGCCCATCATTTCTTTGATCTCGCGGTCCCACGCGGTGACGAGATTTACAAGCCGTTGAAAACCGACTTCCGGATCGAGACGCTTTACGAGATCCTCGCGCTGTGTCGCTATTCCCCAATTGCATTTGCCTGTGTTGCAGGAACGGCAGAGGTGACAGCCGAGAGCCAGCAGCGCCGAGGTAGCTATGTACACAGCGTCCGCGCCCAGCGCGATCGCCTTCACCACATCGGCAGCCGAACGCAGCGAGCCGCCCGCGATTATGGAAACGTCGCTGCGGATCCCTTCGTCGCGAAGCCTCTGATCGACAGCCGCGAGCGCCAATTCGATGGGAATTCCCACATTATCCCGAATACGCGTGGGAGCCGCGCCCGTGCCGCCTCTAAATCCGTCTATGGCGATTATATCCGCGCCCGATCTGGCGATACCGGAAGCTATAGCCGCAACGTTGTGAACAGCCGCGATCTTGACGATAACGGGCTTCTCCCAATTGGTGGCTTCCTTGAGCGAGAACACCAGCTGCCGCAGGTCTTCTATGGAATAAATATCGTGATGCGGGGCAGGGGAGATAGCGTCCGTGCCCATGGGGATCATACGTGTTTTTGAGATCTCTTCGTTGATCTTAGCCCCGGGCAGATGACCGCCGATGCCGGGCTTCGCGCCCTGACCCATCTTGATCTCGATCGCCGCGCCCGCGTCAAGATAGCCCTTGAACACGCCGAAGCGTCCCGAAGCCACCTGACAGATCGTGTTCTTGCCATATTTGTAGAGATCCTCGTGCAGACCGCCCTCGCCCGTGTTGTAGAACGTTCCCAGAGCCTCGGCGGCGCGCGCTAAGCGTTCATGCGCGTTTTTGGAGATCGAGCCGAACGACATTGCCGAGAACATTATCGGCACGTTAAGCTCCAGATACGGCGTTTTCTCGAACTGAGCGCGCCCGTTCTTGTCATAGGCGATCTTCTGCGGCTTCTTGCCGAGGAAGGTCTTGGTTTCCATAGGCTCGCGGAGCGGGTCTATGGGGGGATTTGTCACCTGCGAGGCGTTCAGGAGAATCTTGTCCCAATAAACGGGGTATTCATTGGGGTTTCCCATAGCCGAGAGCAGCACTCCGCCGCTGTCCGCCTGCTTGTAGATCTCGTCCATGATCTGCATGGACCAGTTGGCGTTTTCGCGGAACTTATTTTCGTTCGGGCGGATCTTTATCGCCCGCGTGGGGCAGAGACATACGCAGCGCTGGCAGTTCACGCAGTTTATATCGTTCGCGGTCATCCTATTGACGGTGGAGTCGTACTTATGTACCTCATTAGCGCACTCGCGCTCGCAGAGGCGGCACCTGACGCAGCGATCATTGTCGCGGACGACCTCGAAGAGAGCGTTTCTGAAATTTATTTCCATATCAGTCCGCCCTCCTTTCCATAGCGTCATTGTCCAATGTCACGATTATAGGCTCGCCGCCGCGGGGACACCAGACCCTGTCAACGTCGGGGCACATAGTCCTTATGGAACATTCCTCAGAGGAGATATACACCGTGTCGCCCTTTTCGGCGGCTACCATAGAACGCAGCTTGAGCCTGTCGTTCAGAGCCA
>CAYPWI010000331.1:0-3264 GCA_964414395.1 uncultured Ruminococcus sp. | reverse complement strand
CGGACTACCTGCCAGCTTTCGAGCCTTACGCCGTTGTCGCGCATATTGCTCTGCATAAGGTCGCTGTTCTGGTCGAGGATGCGCTGCGTTCTCGCGTTTTCAGCCGCGATCGTGACCGAAATCGCGCCGTCCGCCGCCTTTGTCATCTTGACCGTGATCTTGCCCATCTCCTCGGGATTGAGAACCAAGCTGTACTCGGTCTGTTCCCTGTTCTCGGAAATAGCCGTCTCGATGAGCTTCGCCGCCTGATCCACGATATCCGCGGGGCGAACCGTGATCTCTGTGCCGTCTCTTCTCGTGAACACGAGCGGTGTCTGTGCCTCGAGCGCGTCAGCCGCCTTGATGGGGACTGCCGTCTGCTTCTCCTCGGTAACTGGCTCTTCGACGGGCTTCGCGTTCTTGTTCAGGCGAGCGCTTCTCAGCATCTCCAGCTCTTCGCTGATAGCCTTCGCGCGGTCTGCCGCCTCATCAGCCTTTACGGGTGCTTCGGGAACGTTCTCCGCGGGAATTTCCTTCGCCTCTTCGGGGACTTCGGACTTAGCGGTCTGCTTGACCTCGACATTTCCCAACTCGCCGTTTTCAGCCGCCTCGTCGAGAAGCTTGAGGTTTTCCTCGCCGATAGCCTTCGCCATCTCCGCTCCGAACTCGGTTTCCGACTCCGCGCCGTCAACTGTTCTCGCCTCGGGCGGAAGCTCTCCGTTCTTCACGAAAGTGTCCGTGTTTACGGGGTGCTCGGTCTCCTCGGCTTGCTCGACGCTCATCTTTGCGATGTGCGCCATAATGGGGTCTACGGGAGCGTCTGTCTTCTGTTCGGACTGCTTCATCTCGTCAAGCTTATCGGATATATCCGCAAGCTCGGGGAATTCGGCGATCAGCTCCTCAATGCCGCCGATAACCTCCTTCTTCTTGTCATCGTCGTAGCGGGTATCCGTGTACGCGTCGATGAACCTGTAAAGGATCGCCAGCAGCTGATCCAGCGCGGTCGCGTCAAGCTCGTTTTTGCTTGCCTCTTCCCTGTTCGGGTCGAAGAAATCGGCATCTTCCTCCTTGGGCTTAGAGGTCTCATTCTCCTCTGCCTGTTCCATCATCTTCTTGACGATAGCCAGCGCCCTCAGAAGCTGGACTGTGATCCGTTCCGCGGGAATGTCCTTGATGTCGATCGCTCCGCTGAGGATCATTCTCGCAAGCTCCAGGTCGTTGTCAGGAATGATCAATGTTTTATCACCCGTAACTTCCTGTGCCTCGATCGGCGACAAAACCACCCCCTCGGACGCTCCGAGTCTTTTAACGCTATCGGGCATCTCGCTCTCGGTGAACGTCACCGAACTGCTGTCTTTGAGAAGCTGCGCGAACTGCGACAACTGCTCCTTGTCGATCTGAGCGCCTACCCTCTGCGGCATCGCCGCGTCGCTGATCATAAAATCGGAACGGTAGCTTGAGCTCATATCGAATGTAACTGCCATGTGTTTCACCTCCTAAATTAAAATGTATTTATATCAAGGCTTGCGCCGTGATACCGAATTAAGAACCGGTGCACTATCACGCGGAAGTGCTTTCGGCTGCCGCCTTCCTTACGGTCTGTCCGCTGACGAATTCCTCGATGAACTGCTCGTTCTCCTTGCCCGCGGCGGCGTTGTATTCCTCGAGCTGCTTTTCCTCGAGCTTTTCGAGCGTTCGCACATCCTTGGTGGCTTCCACTACAACGGAGAGCTGCTTTTCTATCTCCGCCTGCTTCTGTGCCGCCATCGCCTCTTTCAGGTGGATCTCCTGCTGGAGAGTCACGATGTAGCGCTTTCTCATGGAGATGTCGCTCGCCGTGGAACCCAGCCTGCAAACGCGCTCGAGCTGTTCGCTCTGCTCGGCTACCTTATCTATAAGCACCTCGCGGGCTTCCTCGATGCGCTTCAAGTCCATCTGAAGCATCGCGAGAGCGTTCTTCTGCCTGTCAAGCTCCTGCTCGCGGAAATCTTTGAGCTTCTGAAGTGTAAAATGAAACTGTTTCACCAATGATCACCTTACTCCTTATCAGCTGACCGCCTCGATCAGCAACTTTACGGTCTCATCAAAGCTTACGCTGTCATCGACCGCCTGCATAAGGAAGCCGTTTATCGCGTCTATCTTGCTTATCGCCTCATCAAGCTGCGGATTTGTGCCGTGCTTGTAAGCGCCTATGGAGATAAGGTCGAAGTTGCTGTTATAGATCGAAAGCAGATTTCTCAGCTGCCCCGCCGCCTTCTTGTGTTCCGGCGCGGCGATCTCGCTCATCAGACGCGAGACGCTCGACAATATGTCTATCGCGGGGTAGTGGTTCTGCGCCGCGATCTTACGCGAAAGAATGATGTGTCCGTCGATGATGCCTCGCACGGTATCGGCTATGGGCTCGTTGGTGTCGTCGCCCTCTACAAGAACGGTATATATTCCGGTGATCGAGCCTTGAGGAAAATTCCCCGCGCGCTCGAGAAGCTTCGGCATCGCGCTGTAGATCGAAGGCGTGTAACCTCTCGCTATCGGCGGTTCGCCCGTGGAGAGTCCCACCTCGCGCAGCGCCATGGCGTAACGCGTGAGACTGTCCATCATCAGCAACACGTCTTTCCCTTGGTTCATAAAGTACTCCGCTATCGCCGTAGCGGTAAGCGGGCACTTGCTTCGCATCATCGCGGGCTGATCGGACGTGGCGACCACCAGCACCGAACGCGCCATGCCCTCGGGTCCGAGATCGCGCTCTATAAACTCGCGAACCTCACGTCCACGCTCGCCCACAAGGGCGATGACGTTCACGTCCGCCTTGACCTTTCGCGCTATCATGCCCATCAGCGTGGATTTACCAACGCCCGAACCGGCGAAGATACCCATACGCTGTCCCTTGCCCATAGTCAGCATACCGTCAATAGCCTTGACGCCAAGCTCTATGGTCTCGTGAATAGGCGGTCTTGTGAACGGATTTACCGGTATCCCGGTAATTGACACCTCATCGGAATATTCGACGGGCTTTCCGCCGTCAAGCGGCTCACCGAGCGCGTCTACGATCCTTCCAATAAGACCGTTCCCCGCGCGGACGTTCAGCTTATCGCCCGTATTGTCGACGATGCTTCCCGGTCCTATGCCCTCTATCTCGGTGTACGGCATCAAGAGGATGTTGCTCTTGTTGAACCCCACGACCTCCGCCTTTATATATGTAGACATATCCTTTGAGAATATGCGGCACACATCACCGATACTGCACGCGGGACCGCTCGCCTCGATCGTCATTCCGACGATCTTCTC
>CAYPWI010000330.1:0-3266 GCA_964414395.1 uncultured Ruminococcus sp. | reverse complement strand
ATCTGCTCACGGGTGGTGTTCTGCGCCTCGTCAAGGATAATGAAGCTGTCGTCGAGCGTTCTTCCGCGCATATACGCCAGCGGCGCTACCTCCATCGCTCCGTGCTCTGCAAGACGCGCGTAGGCTTCCTGACCGAACATCTCAAAAAGCGCGTCATAGAGCGGTCTGAGATACGGGTCGACCTTGTTTTGAAGATCGCCCGGAAGAAAACCGAGCTTCTCCCCCGCTTCCACGGCGGGGCGCGCGAGGATTATCCTTTGAACTTCCTTGCGCTTGAACGCCGTCACGGCAAGCGCCACCGCGAGATAGGTCTTGCCCGTGCCCGCGGGTCCCACGCCGAACGTGATCGTATTCTTGCGGATAAGATCGCAGTATTTCTTCTGCCCGACCGTCTTGGGCTTTATCGGTTTCCCCGAATAGCTGACGCACACACAGTCGCCCGACATGGAAGCGATCTCGCCCTCCGCGCCGTCGTTCACCATGGCTATGGCGTAGCGGACGTTCTGCTCGTCGATAGTCTCCCCGCGTTTGAAGCTGCCGCCGAGGGAGATCAAAGCCTTCTCCGCCTTTCCGACGGACAATTCATCATCGCCGGTGATCTTTACCTCGCTGCCGCGCGCGAAGATCGTCACGGAAAAGGCTTTCTGTATAAGATTGATATTCTTGTCAAATTCTCCGAACACCGCGCGTATCTCGTCGGTGTTGTCCATTGTAATAGTTATATCTGCCATAAAACGCTCCTTATTTAAATAGAAATTTCACTGCACTCAGGTTCGTTGTTCTTATTACAACGCGCCTATAATGCGCCGCCGCAGCGTTGATCTGAACCCTTGATTTGAAAAGAGATTTCACTGCTCTCCGGCACGTTGTTGTGTCAGTACCCGCGCTTTTTGAGATCGGCTACCATCTGCACATAGAACTCCCTTACGTCAAAGCCCTTGATATCCTCTCGGTTGAGATCTATCATATCCGCGTGAGTAACGCCGCGCCGACCTTTGGGATAAACGGGAGTGAAGCGCTCTCCCCAGGGGGCGGAATCCAGCGCCACAAGCCCGTCGTTGTCGCCGTCGTACTTCTTGACTATCGGGTAGGACACATTCAGCGGAAAGCGCCCGCTGCGGCTGTTCCGAGCCTTTGAGCCGAACGACTGATACATGACCTCGGGAGCGTCGGGGGTGTTTTTGTTGAACTCCTCGCAGCGGCTGTTCGTAAGGTCTCTCACCGCCGCCATAAAGTCGGGGGAATCGTCCCCCAGCGCGTAGAACGCCTTGTTGTAGGTCTTCTCGATAAAATGCTTGACGCGCGGCTTTACGGTATTAAGCAAAGCCTCCGCGAAAATGCAGCCCCTGTGCGGTGTGTTTATGGTGGTGAGCGACGCGACATACTTTGCGCAGTCCCTGTGCGTTATGGCGTAGCGCGAATCCAGCCCGCCCTTGGAGTGTGCGATGATATTGAGTTTACCGCAGCCCGTTCTGGTGACTATCTCCTCGATCTTCCTCGCGAGCTCCTCGGAGCTTTCCTCGATAGAAAGAGCGCTCTGCTGATCGCCGTAATAGATCACCGCGCCGTTTTTCTCGAGCTCCGCGGGGATCCTTCCCCAGTAGTTCAACAGCCTGCTGTCGCGGAAGAATACACCGTGAACCAGCAAAATCGGATATTTCGTCTCGCAGATCTTCTCCGATTTTCTGGATTCGTTGAGCTTGTGCTTCTCCGTTTCCGTGATGACCTCGCGGCGGACTTTGATGTAGATCATCATCAGCATAACAAGGTTCGCGGGGAGTATCATTCCGAGAATGATCCCCCACACGCGGTAGCGTATCCCCAGCTGCACCGAGGTGAGGTACACGCGTATAATGCCGTTCCAGAATATCACAGCCTCGCAGACGACCAGAACTATCCCGTAGGCGATATACGGCGCGTAGTTCTCCACACCGCGGAAAAGCCGCACGACGCAAGGCACGGCGAAGCCCAGCGACGTGCAGCCCGTCACCCAGAACGCGAGGATAAGCTCCGCGCCGTCCCCGAGTATCTTCAAGCGGAATGTCGGATACTTCTTAAAGGTGGGGAAGATATTGAATACCACGAAATACAAGAACAGCACGACACCCACCGGGATAATGAGAGCGAGCGGGGCGTTTTGCAGAATTATCGGCATATTTATCCCGAAGATCAGCACCGCCCAATTTATAATGCGTAAAATTATCTTCATATATTTTCCTTTCAGCGCTTATCCATATTATACAACGCGCGGCAGAATTTGTCAATGAGATTTTTTGCGAATAATATACACAGCCTGTATCAAAATATAAAAAGAAATTTTCCGAGATAAGGAGGAACTGTCCCGACATGAATCTTATCGCCTGCGGAGAGAACTGCCGCCACCAAAAGGACGGATACTGCATACTCGACGACCTCACTTGCGCAAGGAATACGCTCGAAGGCTCAAAATGCGCTTATTTTGAAGCCCAAAATTGAGCAAAGCGCCGAATTTTTGCAAGTTCTTCCGAAAAAATTGCAAAAGGTCTTGTATTTTTTCCGCCAAAGTAGTATTATTATCATAAAAGATTATATACAAAATCGGAAAAGGAGAAAGACCGATGCAGGAAGATCTGCTTAAAGCTATAGAAGAAAAAATGCCGCGGTTCTCGAAAAGTCAGAAACTCATCGCGAGGTTC
This sequence comes from uncultured Ruminococcus sp., assembly GCA_964414395.1. Classification (GTDB taxonomy): domain Bacteria; phylum Bacillota; class Clostridia; order Oscillospirales; family Ruminococcaceae; genus CAG-115. The sequence goes on along the minus strand of CAYPWI010000330.1, from coordinate 591 downwards.
ATTCTCGAGCATTACGAAAAGGCGGCGTATATGACCGCGCTGAAACTCGGCAACGCCGTAAACGTCAGCGAATCCACCGTGGTAAGATTTGCCATCAGTATGGGGTATGAGGGTTATCCTCAGCTCCAGCGCTCTTTGCAGAGCCACATCAAAAACCGCCTTACATCATTGCAGAGAATGGACGTTACAAGAAGCCGCATAGGCGACGAGGATCCCGTCGCGGCGGTGCTCAATCAGGACATCGACAAGATCCGCCGCACGCTCGACACGGTAGATCAGGAGAGCTTCAACAGAGCGGTGAATATGATAATAGGCGCGCGGAGGATCTATATCCAGGGCGCTATGTCCTCGGGGATATTGGCAAGCTTTATGCACTATTATCTGCGCCTGATATTCGACAAGGTGACGCTCGTGGGAGCGGTCGGCAAGACAGAGCTCTATCAGCATATGATCCACATCACGCGCGGCGACCTGCTGATAGCCATGAGCTTCCCGCGCTACGCCTCGGGAACTATCGAGGCTTGCCGCTTCGCCAAGGAATCGGGCGCGGAGATCATAGCGATCACCGACAGCGAGAATTCCCCGCTGACG
>CAYPWI010000329.1:0-3268 GCA_964414395.1 uncultured Ruminococcus sp. | reverse complement strand
AGAAGATAGTGAAGGAGTTGTTCTTTATGATGAGAATTTAGATGAGATCGGGCGATATGATGAAAAATTATCTGATACTTTTAAGTACAGTAAAACTACCTTTATCGGAGAAGCTTTGTATGCTCTTGCCTATTCATCAGAGGGTAGCGGCATATATAACGCGTGGCTTGTCGACAGGGATATGAACAAGGTATCCCGGATGTTTACGGGATCGAGCTTTGATCAGAAAGATGACCAGCTTTTTTCGTACCAAGACGCGAATAAAAATGTGATATGCTTCACCACCTCCGGCGACGGCATATACCATCCCACGATCCCCGAGGAAGAGATGGTGATCTTCGACGATGAAATGTCCGTTTTTGTAAGCGGCGTATTCCCCCGCGGAACAAAGCTCAACGTCGGCATAAAGAAAAATGACGGCGGCAGCTATACATACGACGTTACGTCCGTCAATGAAAGGGACGAGACTGTTAAGAACAACGGCGAGGTCACGCTGGGGATAAAGCTTCCGCAGGAGTTTGAAGGCGCGTCCGTGAATGTATATGCCATTTCGGAAGGCAAACGCACCAAGCTCGACACGGCTTTTCAGGGAGAAATGTTGTCCGTTAAGACAGCGGAGCTCGGCGAATTTGAGTTGGTCAAGGAACAGACGGCTGTCGAGCCCGATCCCGAGCCCGAAGACACCGGAGATATAACGACCCTTACCGAGAAGAATGTCGGTATCACCGTAAAGGGCAAGATCCCCGGGGGGATAAAGCTTGCCGCAAGCTCAAGGAAAAGCAATGAGATCACCTATACATACAGCATCGCGCCCATTGACGCGGGCGGAAAAACGGCTCTGCCCGAGGGCTACGCGTTGGTAATGATCCGGATAGACGGCGAGCTCGCGCGTATGCGGTCGTGGGAGGAAGGCGAACAGCTGTGCTTTATAACGACGCGGTTCGGCGACTTTGAGATAATTGCCGTGGATAAGACGGAAAACGGCTCGGTTATTGGCATAGTACCGATGATAATGATCATCGCGGCGGGCGTTATTATGGCGGCTTCCGTTGCGATAGTGATCGTTGTCATCACCCGCAGCAAGAGAAAATAAAGCCGAGGGGCGCGTTTTTCAAAAGGTCGTTTCGGTCCATAAGGCGCTTTGAGCCGAGCAAATGCCCGGCTCTTTTTTATTCGTCAAGCTCTTTGTGCTTTGCTTTCAAGCAGTCTATGATGTTGTAGACCGCCTGCTGCTCCTTGGGGGTGAGGTCGCTTATATCTATCATTTGTTTCGATTCGTTGTTCAGAAGCCCGTCTACCGTAGTACCGAAAATCTTCGTCATTTCATAGATATGTTTCAGCTGCGGGGTGGCGAAGCCCAGCTCCCAGGCGTTGACGGAGCTTCTCGTAACATCCAGCCGCTTGGCGAGCTCCGCTTGTGTCATACCGAACTTAGTACGCAGCTCGGCTATGCGTTCACAAAGATTATACATCATTATATTTTCTCCTTTCAAGAATATGAATTGACATTTATAATAATATATTAGCATAGAATGTTGACAAGTTTGTATGATATTATGTGATAAAAAGATTGACAAAAAAGAAAATAATACTTGACAAAATGAAAATCGTGTGGTATAATATCATTTGGACGATAATATCGTCACAAATTGTCGATGATAAGGAGAGCAAAATATGAACATCAAGAAGATCTCCGCGGCTGTTCTGGCTGCGGCAATATTGACGGTCGGCGCGCCCGTTACGGGAATTGCCGATCCTATGAGCATGGCGGCAAGCGCGGCGGAGGAACAGAAGCTGTTGTCATTCAACATCAATGAAGTATTCCCTAATGGAACGATCAGGGATCTGGGCATTGATGGTTACTATTATGTTTCTACAAATCGTGACGGACATTACGGGGAATACATTGATAAGATTATCCGTATTGATTTTGAAGCATGGCGCAAGACCGGCAAATTTACTTATACCGAGATCAAGTCCGATATTGATCTGAGCAAGTATTCAGACTTGTCTGCTATGGGTGATGCTGTCAAATTGGGCAAAAACATCATGAAAATAGATGAGAGCACCGATAGGCTTGTAAAGGTCTATGAGACTACCGAAAGCGACATCACCTTTGACGGGTATGGTTTCTCCTACAGTAATTCCGCCGGAGTTTATAAATATTCTGTAACTGCCCCGGACGGAACGAAGACGGAAGGGGAAATAACGTGTGAGCCCTCGCAAACGTTTCGGAGCAATTTTATATCCGGCAGTAATGAGTATATTTGCCTTGTCAACACAAAGGTGCCCGGCTCGAAGTTTACCTGTGGTTATGAGACTGTCGAACTGTATGAGCTGTATGGCATAAAGAAAGATGGAACATATGATCTGATCGACGAGACAATCAGTAATGGCTTTATTTATTGTTTTAATTGTTGTGCATGGCTTAATTCGGATTATCAGATATGCGTGTTTTCTTATGAAGACGGTTCTCTGCACCGGTTGACACAATATGAGTTCAATTTTGACCATTATTTCAAGAAAAAATATAGTTTCTCAGCCGGAACTAATTTGACCGGGAAATACATGTTTCATCTTGATGGCGACCGCGTGTTGATCTCTGAAATTTTTTTCGGTGACATTACTAAAGCTACGGTCATAGATCTTACATCCGGTGATATTTTATGGGAAGATGCACCGAAATCGCCATATACATTAGCTAGTCTTGCAAATGGATTCTTATATTTGGGTACGCCTGGGAATAGTTTTGAACAGATGGTTTATGATAAAAACTTTAAGTACCTTGGACAAGGTGATTTTTGTGGCAATTTTGGTGAAAACGAGTTGTATTGCTCAGTTGAGAAACTGTCGGGTACGGAGTCTTCGAGTTATTGGCTTGTTGACAGAAATATGAACCGTGTGTCCGAAACAATTGTGACATCAGAGTTCGGACATTATGCCGAGCAGCTTTTTTATTACGAAGACAGGTATGGCAGAACAATATACTTTACTACCGCCGGTGAAGGTCTGGTAAATCCCAGACCCACCAAGAAAGAAATTACGCTCACCGACTCGACCACCGGTTCCACAGTGAACGGCAAGTTCCCGACCGGCACCAAGCTCAATGTGACTTCCAAGAAGAACGCCGACGGCAGCTACACCTACGACCTCGCTGCCGTTGACGCAGATGGCAAGACCGTCAAGAGCAGCGGAGAGGCGACCGTAAGCATCAAGCTCCCCTCGGAATTCAAAGGCGTTACCGTAAATGTCTACATCATAATAAACG
>CAYPWI010000328.1:0-3270 GCA_964414395.1 uncultured Ruminococcus sp. | reverse complement strand
GACCCTGCATCCGTCGTCAGTCAGAACGGCGGTATCGCCTATCTTCACACCGTATCTTCCGTTCACCCGCACGCCGCAGAACACCGAAAGCGTCGAACCCGCTCTTAGCGTCGCCGTGCTGCTGTGCCCGACAAATGGAGCCTCCTGCGCTTCCAGCCCCACTCCGTGCGCAAATGACGGAAGACTGTATTGATCGACCTTCCAGGCGTTGAGCGTGCTTCTCGCGACGCTGTACGCCACTTTTCCGCCGATATCCCCGCGCAGGGCGGTCATACCGTCGGAAAGCGCGAACGACACGGCGTTATACGCGTCCTCCATGCGAGTATCTATATTCCCCGCGGCGACGGTTCGGGTCATCTTCGAGCAGTAGCCCTGCTTTACCGCCCCAAACTCCAGTATGATAAAGTCACCCTCGCGCGTCTTCCTGTCGGACGGTCTGAGATACTGCTCGGCGGTGTTGGCACCCGATAATACGACCGTCGGGAACGGCGCGCGCTCCGACCCGAATTCCGCGAGATAAAAATCAAGCATTGAGGCTATCTGCCGTTCGGTCATACCTCTGCGGATAGTGCCCATCAGGCGGTCATATGCCTTATCGCAGATGCCCTGCGCGCTTTCTATCGCCGATATCTCATCGGGTGACTTCACCATGCGCAGCTGCAAAAGCCATTCGGACAATTCCTCTGAGTCGGACAATTCCGCGTAATGCAGCTGTTCCTTAAAGATCTTGAACTCCGATACCGTCATCTTGTCGGCTTCCGCTAAAACGCGCTTTATGCCGTATTTTATCAGCATATCGAGCAGCTGTGTGCCGTTTCTCAGCTCCTCGACCTTTAGGGCGGTTTTTTTCCCGCTCAAAACGAGCATATCACGCGGCGACGCGTACAAATAGCTTTGCTCCTTCGCCGCAAGCACCAATGAATTCTCCAAAGGCAGCCCGGTGAGATATCTCAAGGATACCGGAGACGTGATAAGCGCCGCGGTATGTTCATCGGGGAGCATTTTGGCGAGTAATTCCACGCGGCTCACTTTCCGTCACCGACTATATAATCCAAAGCTTTCAGCGCCAGATAATAGCTTCTCTTGCCAAATCCCGCGATGCTGCCCCTGCACACGGGCGCGATGACGCTCGTCTTTCGGAACTCGTCGCGGTTGTTGATATTGCTGAGATGTACCTCGATGACAGGGATCTTTATCGCCGATATAGCGTCGCGGATAGCGTAACTGTAGTGAGTATAAGCGCCCGCGTTGAGGATGATGCCGTCGAACTCCAGCCGCGCGCCGTGCAGCTTGTCGATGATGTCGCCCTCGGAGTTGCTCTGAAAGAATTTCAGCTCGTGACCCTTGTCGCGCGCCTCCTGCTCGAGACCGCTGTTTATCAGCTGCAGGGAATCGCCGCCGTAAACGTTCGGCTCGCGCTCGCCGAGAAGATCCAAATTCGGACCGTTGATGACCAACACTTTCATTTTATAAAACCTCACTTCGATTTTTTATAAGCGCACATCTCCCGCGCCTTATTTCAAGCCCTCATAATACCGCTTCATTTCCGCCGCGTCCTCGGCTTGAGTTCCCGCGCTCTCGCATATTATCGACGGCGACAGCGAACGCTTATAAAATTCCTCCATAAGCGGCTCATAAGGAGGTCCGTAGAGCGTGTCCGTAAACGTAAGATGCTTCTTCTCGCCGCCCTTGGAATACTCTATCCTGCTGAAATGAACGTGCATATTTGAAAGCCTGTCGTGACCTATTGCGTTTTCGACAGCGTCAAGGATCTTCGCATAATCCTCACGTGTCTTTATCCCGCCCAGCGTCCGCGCGTTGAGATGCCCGAAATCCACCGTCGGAAGAAAACGCTCGTCCACCCCGCACAGCTCCAATACCTCTTCGAGCGTGCCGAGCTGATTTATCTTGCCCATGGTCTCGGGGGAGATGATAATATCGGATAAGCCTTCATCGTCAAGCGCCTTCTGAGCCTTTTTCAAGGTCTCCTTCGCGAGATAGACAGCCTCCGCGCGCGTCATTTTGGAGCAGCTGCCCGAATGGACAACGATCTTCCGTGCGCCTATCGAATGTGCCGCCCTTGCCGATTGAAGAATATAATTCACGCTGTTATCCCGCTTTTCTTCCTCAACGGAGGAAAGCGAGATAAAATACGGCGCGTGAAGCGTCAGATATATATCGTGCTCCTTTGCGAGCCCCGGCAGCAGTTCCACCGCCGCGTCGCTTATGTTCACGCCGCGCCCGCACTCGACCTCATAGCCGTTCAGCCCGAGATCTTTAAGATACTGCGGCAGATCCCGAGGGAATTTTCTGTTCCCCCAACTTGTCGAATTTCCGCCCGGTCCGAATGTGATCATACCATCACCCTTTTTAATAAGTTCACTTGAGATCCAGCTTGCTTAGATCCCTGTGGAATACAAGGCTCTCGTCCTTTCGTTTCAGCTTTAACGTCCACTTGTTCTCCAAGTGAAACGGTTCAACAAGAACGGTGCGTATCCCCGCGAGGTTTCCCGCCAGAACGTCCGTGAAAATCTGATCTCCCACCACCAGCGTCTCGCCCTTGCGCACACCCATGGCTTTGACGGCGCGGTTCACGCCGAACGTCAGCGGCTTCGCGCCGTTGGCGGTATAATCCAGCCCCAGCGCCTTGGCAAGCGGCGCGACGCGCCTTGAATTGTTGTTGGACACGACCCGCATCTTAACTCCAAGTCCGCGCATCTCGTCCAGCCACTCCGTTACGCCGTCCTCGGCGGAAGGATCGCCGTGCATGGACAAGGTGTTATCCATATCGAGAACAAGCGCCCTCACGTGATTTTTTTTGAGAAATCGCTTATCTATCTGCATTACGTTTTTAAGCCAGAACGTGGGCGTAAAGATCATCTTATCCCTCCGTAAACCGAACCGCGGAAAAACACCCTGCACCCCAAGCCCTCAACATTCAGCGGTATCTCCTCGGGATCATTTGCCGAAAGCGACTTTACGAAAAAGTCCTCGAGTATCTCCGCGGGAGCTTTCTCCCCGTCACCGTTTCTATAGGCGGTAAACACCGAAGCGTACACGGTCGTACTGTCATTCGGCGGATAGAATATATCAACGCCCTTTTCCCGTACCTCGTGCAGCCATTCCTCGGGGATATCGATCTCCCGGCCGAATTCAAGCTTGTATGTTTTCATAAAATCACCCTTAAGCCAAGACCGCGCTTTGCGCGGTCTTGGCTTAGTACAAATCAAAGCGGACAAAAAGTTTGCCCGCTTCAACCGTTGTTCTGTT
>CAYPWI010000327.1:0-3271 GCA_964414395.1 uncultured Ruminococcus sp. | reverse complement strand
ATTTTTGCCGGATTTTATTCCCCTCCCCCTTCCCCGAAGGGGTGTCTCCCCGAACCGCGCGGCATTACCCTGCCAAGGGTAAATAACTTACCGACGGCTTGATAACAAGCCAAAGAGAATAAAAAGCCGTGTTCGCGCAGCGGACAAAAAAGAGGGCTGTTTTTTACAGCCCCGATCTTATTTCAGATTTTTCTTGTACTCCGTGCCCCACGCTTCCATAGCGTCCATAATGGGGCGCATTGATTCTCCGAGCTCGGAAAGGGAATATTCCACGCGCGGCGGCACTTCCGGGTATGCCGTGCGGACGATCAGCCCGTCCTCTTCCATGGAGCGAAGGCTGTCGGACAAGACCTTGTGGCTTATCCCCTCGAGATCTTTTCTGAGTTCGTTAAATCTCCACGGACGCATAAGTAAATTCCGCATAATAAGTATCTTCCACTTGCTGCCGATAAGCGCGACGGTCGTCGCGACAGGGCAGGCGGGCATATTTTCTTTGGTGAGCATTGATATGACCTCCGATTTTTGAAAGCTCGGCTATAGTTCAATTATAACCTATATCCGAGAAAAAGTCAAGAAAAAATTTTTTGCGGATCTTCCTCATCGCTCCGCAAAAGTTACTTTTCGGTTATCGGGTAATAAAAAAGTGCGTACTTTACAGTCAAAAGAAAATGTGTTATGATAAGATCACGGAAGGAAAAAGAACTTCCAAGCAATATCTTTTCAGGAGGAACTTATTATGAACAAGAACACATTCAAGACCGTAAAGCTGGCTAAGGGCGAGATGAACGTTTTCGACTTCGGAGAAGTAAAGCTCCACGCCTACAAAACAAACGACCTTATAAGCGATGAGGTCTTCATCGTCGAGAAGAACGGCAAGGCTGTCGTTATCGAGTCGCCGTGCTTCTTCGATAACTGCAGGGAACTTTCCGAATACATGAAGCCGTTCAAGACCGATGGCGTATTCATTGCCTATCACGGCGCGGGCGCGACATTCCTGCCCGATGTTCCCAAGTACGCTACGGAGAACGCAAAGGAGTATTCCGAGAACGGCGGCGGCAAGGCGCTGATCGATAACTTCACGGGCGCGTTCGGCGCTGCGTTTGACAATTCCATTCACAAGGTAACAAACATTATCGGCGAGGGCAAGATAACCGTAGGCGGTATCAATTTTGTCATCACCAAGACCGCCGAGGCGTTCGATATCGAGATCCCCGAGATCAACGCGGTTTATACGCATATGCTGGGTCACGACTGCCATTCCATAGTAGCGGGCGCGGGTCACGCGGACACGATCATCGCGCAGCTCAATGGGTATATCGCGAATAAGTGTGATCTTATCCTCACTTCTCACTACACGCCGGAAGACCTCAAGGACGCGCAGACCAAGATCGATTATCTTGAAGATCTGAAAGTCATCGCCAAGGAAAGCAAGAACGGCGACGATTTCAAGTCTCGTGTAAACGCGAAGTACCCGAACTACGGCGGCGGAAATTATCTCGATATGACCGCGGGGTTCTTCTTTAAATAATAAATGAAAAAGCGGCAAAGGGGCGCGAAGTATGAAAAGCAAGCTTGAATTTCTGATTAAATTTCTGCTCTCCGAGAACGAGGAATATCAAAATATCCCGATACCCGAGGTCGAAAACGAGCGGTTCAAGCTGTTCCGTTCTCTCGTGAACGTCCGCGCCCCCAAGCCCGTTTCCGAGGAATTTTTGGCGGTTCAGGACGAGTTCCTGAAAGAGATGACGGCGCGAAAGGGCGTGGTGAATTATAAGGATCTCACGCCCGTAAAGCCGCGCGTCTACCTTTGGCAGGGTGACATAACGGCGCTAAAGTGCGGCGCGATAGTCAACGCCGCGAACTCTGCGTTGTTGGGGTGCTTTTATCCGTGTCACGGCTGCATAGACAACGCCATTCACACATTCGCGGGCGTGGGGCTGCGTCTGGAATGTGCGGAGCTTATGCGGAAGCAAGGGCATGAAGAGCCGGTCGGCAAGGCAAAAATAACCAGCGCGTATAACCTGCCGTGCGATAAGATCATTCACACGGTGGGACCTTTCGTGGGCGGGCAGCTTAACGATGTTCACCGAGAACAGCTGAGATCTTGTTACCGCGAGTGCCTGAAAGCCGCCGCGGATAACGGCATTTCAAGCGTGGCGTTCTGCTGCATCTCCACCGGGGAATTTCGGTTCCCGAACGAGGAAGCCGCAAAGATAGCCGTGGAAACGGTGGGCGAATATCTTCAAAGCAACAGCGATATAGAGGTGATCTTCAATGTATTCAAGGACTATGATCTCGGGATCTACGAAAAATTACTCTTCTGAGATCGAGCGGCTGAAAGACGCGCTTGAAACGGCGGACGCTGTAGTCGTCGGCGCGGGCGCGGGGTTATCGACCGCGGCGGGGTTTACCTATTCGGGCGAGAGGTTTCGCGAATACTTCTCGGACTTTGAAAAGAAGTACGGCTTTCACGATATGTATTCGGGCGGTTTCTTCCCGTTCAAGACGGAAGAGGAACTGTGGGCGTATTGGAGCAGATACATCATGATAAACCGCTATTCCGAGCCGCCCAAGCCCGTTTATAAAGAACTCTTGAAGCTCGTTGAAGACAAGGACTATTTCGTCATCACCACCAATGTCGATCATTGCTTTCAGAGGGCGGGGTTCGATAAAGGGCGGCTGTTCTATACTCAAGGGGATTACGGACTGTTTCAGTGCTCCGAGCCGTGCTGTAAGGAGACCTTCGACAATGAAGAGATCGTGCGCGAGATGTATGAGAAGCAGCGTGATATGAAAATACCGTCCGAATTGGTGCCGCGCTGCCCGCACTGCGGAAAGCCGATGGCTATGAATTTGCGTTCCGATGATACCTTTGTCGAGGACGCGGGCTGGCACAGGGCGCAGAAACGCTATTCGGAATTTGTACGCGCTCACAAGAACTCGCGGATATTGTATCTCGAACTAGGGGTCGGGTATAACACGCCCGTAATTATAAAATATCCGTTCTGGCAGTTTACCGCGGCGAACCCGAATGCGATTTACGCCTGTGTAAATCTCGGGGAGGCGATATGCCCCGATGAGATCGCCGCGCGGTCTGTCGTTATCGATGGAGATATAGCCGAGGTCATAGAAGAGCTTTAATAAAAAGAGCCGTTCGTGTGAGCGGCTCTTTTTTACTCGTATTCAAAAAAGATTTTCATAAAACCATACAGCCGTGGAATTACTGTTATATTTTTTTCAACAGTTCCGCAGGTTCTATACACGGGATATC
>CAYPWI010000326.1:0-3291 GCA_964414395.1 uncultured Ruminococcus sp. | reverse complement strand
ACCTCCCGAAGGGTTGTCCCCCACACCGCGTGGCATTACCCTGCCAAGGGTTAATTACATACCGACGGCTCGGCAGCCAAAAAAAGAGAAAAGAGCCCCGTCCGCGCTCACGGACAAAAAAGCGCTGTCCGCGCTCTCGGACAAAAAAGCGCTGTCCGCGCTCTCGGACAAAGAGCCCCGTCCGCGCTCACGGACAAAAAGCCCCGTCCGCGCTTTCGGACAAAGAGCCCCGTCCGCGCTTTCGGACAAAGAGCTCCGTCCGCGCTCACGGACAAAAAGCCCCCTCCGCGCTCGGCGGACTAAAAATTTTTGTCAACTTTTTTGAAAAAGTGCTCCCCCCGCACTGCCACAAGTCGGAAATTAGTATGACAGCGCAAAAACGCCCAAAACGGAACGGATTTTTTCCAAAACAATTGTTTATATTTTCACTTGAAAAATCAAATCATAACTGTTATAATAAAGCGTGTTCAATACGGCTTTTCGCGAACGTTCCTCCGCGCGGGATCGAACTCCGTCCGCGGTCCATGGCTTGACGGAAGCCGCCCTTCGCGGCATAAGCCGCCACCATTCGCTTTTTCAGGAGATCTCACTATGGCAAAAAACGCTGTCAAAGACCTGACCACAGGTTCACCGCTGAAACTCATTCTCGGCTTTATGCTGCCGCTTCTCTTCGGTATGCTGTTCCAACAGTTCTATAATATGGTAGATACCATCGTCGTCGGTCAATACCTCGGCGTGAACGCCCTCGCGGGAGTGGGTTCCACCGGTTCGATAAACTTCCTCGTCCTCGGCTTCGTCATCGGCGTGTGCGCGGGCTTCGCTATCCCCGTCGCTCAGAAATTCGGCTCCAAAGACTTCGAGGAACTCAAAAAGTACGTCGGCAACACCCTCTGGATCTCCGTCGCCTTCGCTCTCGTACTCACCCTCGCCACCTGCCTCCTCTGCGGGAATATTCTGCATTGGATGCGCACGCCCGACGATGTGTTCAGCGAGGCTTATGATTATATCTTCGTTATCTTCCTCGGTATCCCCGTCACGTTCCTCTATAATATCCTGTCGGGATTTATCCGCTCCCTCGGCGACTCAAAAACGCCCGTCATCTTCCTCGTAATCTCGAGTATTCTCAACATCGCCCTCGATATATTTATGATCGTCGTCCTCAAAATGGGCGTGGCGGGCGCGGGCTGGGCTCCCGTCATCTCACAGCTTGTCTCGGGTATTATGTGCCTCGTCTTCATCGTCAAGAAATTCGACCTGCTCCACCTCTCCAAAAACGACCTCAAGCTCGACTTCTACTACATCGGAAGGCTCTGCGCCGTCGGACTGCCCATGGGCTTGCAATACTCCATCACCGCGATAGGAACTATCCTCATTCAGACCGCCGTCAACGGGCTCGGCTCGCTGTATATGGCTTCCGTCACCGCGGGAAACAAGGTCGGACAGTTTATGTGCTGCCCGTTTGACGCTATGGGCTCCACCATGGCGACCTACGGCGGTCAGAACGTCGGCGCCGGAAAGCCCGACCGCATCAAGAAGGGCTTGTTCTGCTGTTCCGCTATGGGAATAGGCTACGCGCTCGCGGCGCTCGGAGTGGCTGTGCTCTTCGGCGGGAACCTGGCGATGATGTTCGTAAGCTCCACCGATCTGGAGTCGGGAATAGACCCCGCCGAGGTTCGGCAGCTGGCTCAGCAGTTTCTCGTCACCAACGCGGCGTTTTATATCCCGCTGGCGTTCGTCAACATCGTGAGATTTCTTATCCAGGGAATGGGATTTTCGCAGATCGCGGTCTACGCGGGCGTTTCCGAGCTTATAGCAAGAGGCGTTGTTGCGCTGGCGCTCGTTCCCGTATTCGGCTATGACGCTATCTGCTTCGCGAACCCCGTCGCGTGGATATTGGCGGATCTGTTCCTGTTCCCCGCGTTCTTCATCTGCTTCGGACGGATCTCCAAGCGCATGAACAGAAACAAGCCGCACGCGGAGCCCAAGCCCGAGCGAGCCGCCGACGGAGAAGCCCGCTGAACATAGTCATTTCTTATATCTTGAACGCGCTCTCTGCCCGAGATCCTCGACGAATATCGCCAAAGTGCCGCGTCATTTCTTATATCTTGAACGCGCTCTTTGTCGGAGATCCTCGACGGTGAAGGAGCTGTTGCTTCTTGGAGCGGACGTGTTGGTCGGCGGAGCTCCGGACGAGACCGAAAGCTCGTCTTCCCAGCGCCTGTTATTGAGCCAATTCGCGGGATAAGGGATAAACAGACCGTTGTCGCTCGTCCACTGCTTGCAGCTCTTGTCGCGTTGGAGCGAGGAGAGTATGCGTTCGGTAAGCGCCTCGTCGGGAGCGAGCTTTTCCCACGCGGACACTGCCTGCTGTCTGGAGACCTTCCGTGGATAAGCGCTCCAGAACTTCTCAAAATTCTTGTCGAGAGAGAGCCCTTCCCGCGCAGCGCGGGGGGCTTTTTCTTTTTTTATATTATTATCTTTTTTATTATATAAAGTAGGAACGGCGTTTTCTTGTTGATAACTTGTTGCAACGTTGTTATTATCTTGTTGATAAGCTGTTGATATGTTGTTATTATTTTCTTCGATATCATACTCAGGCAGCGTAATGACGCGGTATTTTGACATACGTGATATTGTTATCTTCCCGGAAGATTTCAAACGGTCTACCAAAGTTCTTGCCTGCTGAACAGAAATGTTCAAGCCATCGCATATGTCCGAGTATGTCACAATGACCTGTCCTCTTTTCAGCTTGATATTTTTGTACTCCGTATCACACCAAGCCGCTTTCAGCAGCAGCCATATGTAACATTGAAGCGTCAGCGCGTCTCCAAACCACCCCCATCTCAACAAACTGTGCGGCAATTTTGCATAACCCATAAGTTTAGCCCCCTTTTAAATCTGCTTTCATTCGCCCGGCTAGTTCAATATGCTTAACAAGCAAGGTGTGAAAATCTTTCCTATGTTCTTATTTTACCTCATTTTCTGAACTTTGTCAAGGGGGTTTATTAAAAATAATAATGCTGTTGAAAACTTTTCTTATTGGGGGAATGAAGGGGGCTGCCGCCCTGACCTGCTTGGGCTGCCGCCCAAACCTGCCCTGTTGGCACAGTGGACGGGCTTTTTTGTCCGTTGAGCGCGGACGGGGTTTTTTGTCCGTGAGCGCGGACGGGGCTCTTTGTCCGTGAGCGCGGACGGGGCTCTTTGTCCGTCGAACGCGGACGGGGCTTTTTTGTCCGTGAGCGCGGACGGGGTTTTTTGTCCGTGAGCGCGGACGGGGCTCTTTGTCCGTGA
>CAYPWI010000325.1:0-3295 GCA_964414395.1 uncultured Ruminococcus sp. | reverse complement strand
GGAAATATCCGGAGGTTTTGAACTTCCAAATTCGGAAAGCTGACCGATGTACAAATACCAAAGGCGACTATTAAATCAAATAGATCAGGAGGCATCCCTATGTCAAAATTCATAATCGAATGTCCCGTCTGCGGCAGCTATGCCGAGGGGAAAACGGGTTTCTTCGCCCGCAAGAAGATCGACTGCGCGTGTGGAAACACTATCAACGTCAAGACCGACAAGATGACGACGCGCGAATGCCCGCACTGCGGCAATACTGTCCTGTACGACCAGACCAAAGGCACGGACGCAAAGTGCCCCGTGTGCCACAACCGGCTTGTCACACAAGAGAGCATGAGCGCGCTTGCCGAATTCTCCTGCCCGTCCTGTTCATGCAAAATAACCGCGGACAAGAACGCTGCTACATATACCTGTCCGCTTTGCGATACCGTGATCGACGTGCAGAAGCAGATTGCCGCCGAATCCGCCAAAGGTCAAGGACTGGCAAGCCTTATCAAGTACGAGGGCGGCAACGATGTCTTCGTGTGGAAACACCCTCTTGAGGACTTCAATCTGGGCTCTCAGCTTATCGTCCACGAGAGCCAGGAGGCTATTTTCTTCAAAGACGGCAAGGCGCTTGATCTGTTCGGCGCGGGGCGTTACACTCTGACAACACAAAATCTTCCGCTTCTTCAAGAACTCTACAAACTCCCGACAAACGCGGACACAGTATTCCATTCCGAAATTTATTACATAAATAAGACCGTTCAGATGGCGATCAAGTGGGGCACTCCCGACAGAGTGCGCTTTATCGATCCGCTGACAGGTACGCCTTTGGATATCGGCGCTTCGGGTGAGATGAATTTAAAGGTCAGCGACGCGCGAAAGCTGCTCATCAAACTTGTGGGAACGCAAAAGGGTATTGCGTGGGATGACAAGGACAGTTCCACAATGTCGCTGAAATCGCTGTTCCGCCCGCTGATCATAAATGCGGTGAAAACTTCCCTACCTGCCGCCATCAAGTCACAGCAGATCGACATTCTGGAGATCGACGAACGCGCGGACGAGATATCCGCGGCATTGCTTGAAAAGATCCAGCCGGGATTTGAAGAATACGGTCTTAACATCGCTCAATTCTATGTGACAAGTTTCTCGCTCCCAGAGAACGATCCTAATTTCAAGCGTATCCGCGATCTGCACACGGTAACGCTGCAAGCGCAAACCTACCAAGCGGAAGCTACGGTAAAGATGGCGCAGGCACAAAGCGAAACTGTCTACAGAACCGCACAGGAAGCCAGCAAGGCGGAAATTGCGGCAGCGGAACGCAAAACCGCGTTAGAAAAGCAGACCACCGAGACCGAAATAGCTCGTCAGGAAGCCGAACGTGCCCTTATCAAGGCACAGGCGGAGGCTCAAGCGCAGAGGTTGTCCGGTCTCGCGGAAGCGGAAGTTATGCGTGCTAAAGGTTATTCCGAGAAGGACGTTATTCAAGCGGACGTACAAAAAGCATACGCCGAAGGTCTGGGACAAATGGGCGCGAACGGCGGCGGAAGCGCGCTTGGAGATATCGCAAATCTCGGCGTTACCTTGGGAGCGATGGGCGGAGTTATGGGAATGACAAGAGAAGCGATGTCACCCATGTTCAACAATGGCGGCGGAGTGACCGGCGGCACAGCCGAACCCGCAAAGCCCGCCGAGAACACATGGAACTGCTCATGCGGCGCAACTAACATCACATCAAAGTGCTGCCCCGAGTGCGGAGCAAAACGCCCCGAACCCGTTCAAGGCTGGGACTGCCCCGCTTGCGGCTGCAAGAATATTACAAGCAAGTTCTGCCCCGACTGCGGAGCGAAGAAGCCCGAGCCGCCCAAACCGTGGGACTGCCCCGCGTGTGGCTGTAAGGGAATAACAAGCAAGTTCTGTCCTGACTGCGGCGCGAAGAAACCCGAACCGCCCGCGACATGGGATTGTAAGAACTGCGGACAGACCGGAATAACGAGCAATTTCTGCCCGAATTGCGGCGCGAAAAAGGAGTAAGCTATGGATAAGAAAATAAAGTCATTGGCTGCGGTCTACGCAATAGTTTTGGTCGTGTTCTGCGTTGTGTTTCTTGTAATTCCGTTCCCGAAAACAGGAGCGTATTGGGCGGAGTTCGCGTTCTCGGTGATCGCCGTTTGTGTAAGCTTCGCGGTGTGCTATTCCTCACTGAAAAAGAACGGATTGAAGAGCAAGGTCTACGGGATCCCGATATTGAAGATCGGCATCGTCTACATGATAATGCAGCTGATCATCTCTTTTGTTATCGCGATAATCGGATTGTTCGTGACCGTTCCCCTGTGGATACCGATAGTGGTTTCCGTACTTGTTCTGGCGATCTCCGCGATTGGATTTATTGGAGCCGACAACGCGCGGAATATCATCACCGAACAGGAAAACCGCGATGTGATCGCAACTAAAGCCATGAGATCGTTCCGTCTGGATACACAGTACATAGTCGATCTTTGCACCGATGCGGAACTCAAAAAGCCGCTTGCGGAGCTTGCCGAGCAGTTCAAGTATTCCGACCCCGTTTCCAATGAGGAATTGTCGGATATTGAAGAGAATTTACAGCGCGAGGTCAAAAAACTTGCGGCGCTTGTGAATACGGATAAGGAAGCCGCCGGGAAGAAGATCAAGGAAGGAGATCTCAATAATGCTGGCGGACAGGAACCGCAGGTGCAAAGAACTTAAATAGCCGAAATAGTTGTAAAGCGACTTACACGAATTATTATAATAGGGAGAGAATGTTATGGCGATCTTGAAATGTAAAATGTGCGGTGCCGATCTGAATGTTCAGGAAGGCATGAGCGTTTGTGAGTGCGAGTATTGCGGAACTAACCAGACCGTTCCCGCCATTGACGACGAGAAAAAGCTTAAGTTGTTTGAACGCGCCAATCGTCTGCGCCTGGGCTGTGAATTCGACAAGGCGGCGAGTGTTTACGAATCCATAGTCGCTGATTTCCCTACCGAAGCGGAGGCTTATTGGGGGCTTGTTCTGTGTCGCTATGGTATAGAGTACGTTGATGATCCCGCAACTTCAAAGAAGATCCCGACCTGTCACCGTTCCTCTTTCGAGAGCGTCATGGACGATGAAGATTTCGAGCAGGCTTGCGAAAATGCCGACGCGATCGCGCGGCGTGTTTACCGTGAAGAAGCAAAAGCTATCGAGGAAATTCGCCGCGGAATTCTCGAAGTTTCGGGAAAAGAAGAGCCATACGACATTTTCATCTGTTACAAGGAAACCGATGAGCAGGGGCGGCGCACGGTGGATTCCACC
>CAYPWI010000324.1:0-3311 GCA_964414395.1 uncultured Ruminococcus sp. | reverse complement strand
CTCGTGCAGCCAGGGGATGATAATAGATGTATCCAGACCGCCCGAATACGCGAGAACGACTTTTTTGATTTCCTTAGCCATAGTAATATCTCCTTTTTTGGATAAAATTTAATTCACAACTTAATTATACACCTTTTTCAAATAATGTCAAGTGAAAATATTCAGTTTTGCGGATATTTTTTAATATTTTTCTGCTTTTTAAAGAAAAAATATTAAATATTTACCGAATATATTCATAATTGTGAAAATCGCGTATCGGCGTAGACGGTTATGGCGTTTCAAGTGATATTTGAGCTCGGTTTTTAAACATATTAGAGAAAATAAAAAATTTTTCAAATTCGGTCTTGACAAATCGCGTGTTCACTGTTATAATAAAAGAGTGAAAAGATTTTTCACCATTATATTGGGAGGACTATATTTATGAAGCTGAATGAAAAACTGGACATTATGCTTGGAAGAAAGCGCGTGAGAAGAGGAGAGTTCGCGGAGAGCATCGGCGTTACGTACCGCGCCTTTGCGTATTATATGAACGGTACGCGCAAGCCGAGAAAGAATGTTCTCAACAGAATGGCGGCTCAGCTTGAGGTTACCCCGGAGTTCCTGACGGATGATACCAAGGATCTGGAGCTCACCTCCGAGGAACTGCTTCTGAAAAGCATTTCCGACCGCGGCGGCGACGCTTCCGAGGCGGCAAACTTCCTTACACGTTCCCGCGGACTTCTGGCGGGCAACAACCTTACCGACAATGACAAGCAGCATCTTCTGAAATGCCTTGCCGAGATCTATGAAGATTCCAGAAATAAGAAATAAATGCAATACATTTTAGATAAGGCATTTGAGGTATTGGAAAACTACGGCGGTAAAGATATTTTCGAGACCGCCGCGAATTCGGGCGCGAATGTCTGGGTGCGTCAGCTTGGCGGACTAAAGGGCTTTTATCTGTTTGAAAACGGGAGCCGCTATATCGTCATCAACGAAGACCTTGACAAGGTAATGAAGGCGGTAGTCTGCGCGCATGAGCTGGGACACGATATGCTTCACAGAGAACTGTCCGAGGAGGGCATACGCGAGAACACCTTATTTCTGAGCGGTAATAAGACCGAACGGGAAGCCAATCTCTTCGCCGCTGAGGTGCTTATCTCCGATGAGGATATACTCGGCGGGATCGAAGAGTATAACAGCATAAGCGCTCTTTCGGCGGAAGTCGGATTTCCGGAGGCGTTGGTGAAATTCAAGCTGGATATCCTGGGCTTCAAAGGACATAAATTCAATTATGACGGAGCGGCGAGTGATTTTCTGAAATGAACGCTTCGGAATATATGGGGGCATTGTATTGAATATATCGGATATTAAGGCGGTTTTAAAGCGGCTGTGCGGCGAGGCGGGAGTGTCGGGCGACGAGTTTCCCGCGTCAAATACGGCGGCGGAGCTTTTGCGGAAATATTGTGATGAGGTCGAAGTCGACGCGTTCGGAAACGTCATAGGCTATAAAAAGTCGGACGATCCGTCTGCCAAGACACTTATGCTTGACGCGCATATCGACAGAGTGGGGCTTATCGTCAGCTATATCGACGAAAAAGGCTTCCTCGGGGTGGGCGCGTGCGGTTCTCCCGACGTAAGGACGCTTATGGCGCAGTCGGTGACTGTTCACGGCAAAGAGAATATCCGCGGCGTCGTATCCACCCTTCCTCCGCACGTCCAGAAGTGCGGGGAAGTTCCCGACATATCCGATATTTCCATAGATATCGGAATGACAAGGGAGCAGGCTGAGAAGACGGTCTCGCTCGGCGACAGAATAACCGTTGACAGTTCTTTCAGAGAGCTTTGCGGAGATGTTGTGTCAGCCGCGGCTATCGATGACCGCAGCGGCGTTTGCGCCATACTGGCGGCGCTGGATATGCTTGGAGAAAAAAAGCCCGCTTATAACATCGCGGTATGCTTTTCCGCTCAGGAAGAGACAGGAGAACGCGGCGCGAAGCAGGCGGCGTTCCGCATAAAGCCCGACAAGGCGCTTATAGTTGACGTGTCACTCGGGAGAACGCCCGACGGCGATGAGTCTAAGACCGCCGAAAAGGGCAGCGGCGTTATGATCGGCTTCTCGGCGTGCCTTGATAAAAATATGTCGGTATCGCTGAGATCGCTCGCGGAAAGCAAAAAGATCCCGCATACGTGTGAAGTTATGCCGTCCTCCACCGGAACGAACGCCGACGCTATAGCGGTCTCGGGCAGCGGTGTGAAATGCTGCACTTTATCTTTCCCGATAAGGTTTATGCACACCTCTGTGGAGACTGTCGATATCTGTGATATCGAAGCCACCGCAAAGCTTATATGCGAATATGTATGCGGAGGTGTAAAAAATGTTTGAAAAACTTCGTGATATCTGTCAGATAAACGGCGCTTCGGGCGACGAAAGCCGTATCCGCGAATATATTCAAAGTCATATTCACGCCGATGAGGTGAAGGTCGATCCTCTCGGAAACCTTATAGTCTTCAAAAAGGGAAGGAAAACGCCCAAAAACAAGATCATGTTCGCGGCGCATATGGACGAAGTCGGCTTTATGATCACCGATATTACAAAAGACGGCTTCCTGCGTTTTGACGCGGTCGGCGGGATAAACCCGTCGGTCGTTATCGGAAGAGCGCTTATGCTTGAAAGCGGCGCATACGGCGTTGTCGGCACAAAGGCTTTACATCAGCAGACCGCCGACGAACGCAAGAAATTCCCCGAGATCGGGGAGATGGTTCTGGACATCGGCGCGTCGTCGAAAGAAGAAGCGGAAAAGCTCGCTCCGCTTGGAAGCACGGCGTATTTCTGCGACGATCCCTTTGAATTCGGCGACGGGTATGTCAAGGGCAAGGCTATCGATGACCGCGCGGGCTGTCTTATCATGATGGATATGATAAACAGTGAGCTTGAATACGACGCGTGGTTCGTATTCACCGTTCAGGAGGAAGTCGGAACGCGCGGAGCGAAGGCTGCGGCGTTTACCGTCGCGCCCGATATCGCGTTCGTGCTGGAGACCACCACCGCCTGCGATATCGCGAACGTTACGGGAGCGAAAAGGGTCTGCGAGTTAGGCAAGGGCGCGGTAGTTTCTTATATGGACAAAGGTACCGTGTATGACCGCGGTTTGTATGCTCTGGCGTTCGAGACGGCAAAGAATAACGATATCCCCGTTCAGACCAAGACGCTGGTAGCGGGCGGCAACGACAGCGGCGCTATCCATGTGAGCGCGGGCGGAGTGCGCACCTGTGCTGTTTCCGTGCCGTGCAGATATCTTCACTCGCCGTCCTGTGTCATCAAAATGAGC
>CAYPWI010000323.1:0-3321 GCA_964414395.1 uncultured Ruminococcus sp. | reverse complement strand
TGTCGCTGAATATGGCGCTGGGGCTGGTTCAGGCGGGCGCGAAGGGCGAGACCAAGGCGCAGTTAAATTCTTATCTTGATACGGAGAACTATGCCGAGTTCGCGGAGATCTATATGAGCCGCGTAAGATATGATCTTACACATGAAGCAAGTACGAGCGATTATGATTTTCATCAGAAAAGCGCGGTGGAAATAGCAAACTCGTTCTGGGCGAATAACAGTCTGCCCTTGAATGACGATTATAAGCAGTCAATAGCCGACAAGTTCGGCGCGGAGATCCAAAACGTGGACTTCGGAAACGCGGAGGAAGCGCAAAACAAGATCAACGGCTGGGTGAATAAGAAAACGCACGGGCTGATCCCCGAGATCTTAGACGATCCCCGTCCCGACTTGATCGCGGCGCTTATCAACACCGTGTATTTTGAGTCACCTTGGGATATGGCGGAATGGCTTGTTGATGAGGGTGACAAAGGCTTCACTCTTTTGGATGGAACTGTAAAACCGGTTCAGCTGATGAGAACCTACGGCGACTATTATTTCGAGAACGACAGCGCCGAGGCGTTCAGCCGCAAATACGACAACAACACGGAGTTCATCGGAATTCTTCCGAAAGAGAGCGGCGACTTCACGCTTGAAAGTTTGGATATTCCCTCGCTGCTCGAGAGCCGTTCCGAAAGATATGATGTTACAGCGAAGATGCCGAGGCTTGATTTCGAGTCGGAGTTTGATCTCAGCAAGGTGCTTGCGGAAGCGGGTCTTAGCGATATGTTCGACCAAAGCAAGGTCGATCTCTCGGGTATCACCGACACGCCGTTTGTGATAACGGACGTTATCCAGAAGACCAAGCTCGAGCTTGACGAGAAAGGCACCAAGGCGGCGGCAGTCACCGCCATATTCGGAGCGGGCGGCGGATGCGACATTATAGGTGTACGGGAAGTGTTCCTCGACAGACCGTTCGCGTTTTTGATCTACGATCGCGAGCAGGGTCAGATCTTGTTTATGGGCAAGGTCACGGACGTTGATGAATAAGCGAATGGTTACAAAATAATTGCAAAATGGTTACAGTTTTGTAACTATCATTGACTTTTTCTCACCTAAGTGATAAAATACAATTGGAACAAAAAGTTTGAAGTTCCGTTTATTTAAAAATTCATCTACAAGATCACACCACAGGAGGAAAACATTATGAAAAAGTTCAAGGCATCATTGGCTGCATTGCTAGCGATCTGCTCGCTGCTGGGGCTTTCCGGCTGTTCCGAAAGAAATGAGCAGAGCCCGAATGACGGCGGTTCTCAAAATTCGAGTTCCGTGACCGAAAGCTCTCGGAGTTCTTCGCTCTCTCAAAGCTCTGCTTCCGCGCTGGCAAGTTCTCAAAATCCCGATGTGAGCAGTTCCGATACATCAAGCAGCAGTTCGGAGAGCGAACCCGAACAGGAATGGAAAGAACCCGAAAAGATAGCTCAGAATAATATGGAGAATTCCATAAAGGTATTTGATGCGGCGATCGGCGATCAGGAAAACGCGATGTTCAGCCCGCTGTCGCTGAATATGGCGCTGGGGCTGGTTCAGGCGGGCGCGAAGGGCGAGACCAAAAAGCAGATAGATTCTTATCTCAACACGGAGGACTATGCCGACTTCGCGGGGAAGTATCTCGAATACGTGGAACAATACCTCACAAGTGAGGAAGGTGAGTATGAGTGGGGAGGAAAGATCTCCGCCAATCGTCTTGAGATCGCGAACTCGCTCTGGGCGGCTGAAAACCTTCCTTTAAAGGAAGATTATAAGAACTCGCTTTCGGAAAAGTTCGGCGCGGAGATCGAAAACGTGGACTTCGGCAATTCCGAGGAGACGCTGAATAAGATCAACGGCTGGGTGAACGAGAAGACCCACGAGATGATCCCGTCTATCCTCGACCGCTGCGACGAGACCATGGAAGCGGCGCTTATCAACACCGTGTATTTTGAAGCGGATTGGGATATTCTCCAATGGCAGATCAACGAGAACAAGCCGGAGGACTTCACCAACCTTGATGGCTCGATCACCAAGCTCCCGCTTATGACGACCTACGGCGATTATTATTTTGAAAACGAGAACGCGACTGCGTTCAGCCGTAATTACAGAAACGGTATGGAGTTTATCGGTATTCTTCCCAAGGAAAACGGCGACTTCACGCTTGAGAGCCTGGATATCCCAACGCTTCTTGAAAGCAGATTTAAAAGGGATGAAAAATATCTTTATGTTATCCATGCCGCGATGCCGAGATTGAATTTTGAATCGAAGTTTGATCTTAACAACGTGCTTGAAGCGGCGGGTATGAGCGATCTCTTTGACGCGGATAAGGCTGACCTTTCGGGCATTTCCGATTCTACGCTGATGGTAACGAATGTTATGCAGAAGACCAAGCTCGAGCTTGACGAATATGGCACAAAAGCGGCGGCTGTCACGGCTATCGATATGGGCGGCGGAGGCGACGAAGCTGAGATAGTGGAAAAGGACGTTTTCCTCAACAGACCTTTCGCGTTCCTGATCTACGACAGTTTTCAAGATCAGATAGTGTTTATGGGCAAGGTCACAAATATGGATAAATAACACAAATTAACTTAGGGGGAGTTTTCTTGAAGATCATCTGCTTGATAGAAAATACGGCGGTGAATGATAAGCTGTTCGACGAGGAGGGCTTGTCGCTGTTCGTGGAATACAACGGGAAAAATTATCTTATCGATACGGGGCTCACGGGCAAGGCGGTGGACAACGCTAAGCGCATGAGACTGCCGATAGACGAGATAAGCGGGGTGTTCCTCACACATAACCATCTGGCGCACACGGGCGGCATCGACGCTGTTATGAAGCTCAATCCCAACGCGGAGATATATCTGCGCGCGGGCGCGAAGCAGGAGGTCTTCAAGAAGAACGGGCTGTTCAAGTCGGCGGTGGGGCAGGGCAAAGGCTTCTTCCGCAGATACGCGGATAATCTGATATTGTTCAACAGCTTTTCGGAGGTCTGCGAGGGCTTTTATCTCGCGAGCTGTGAGGACTTCGACGAGAAGGGCGAGAATCCCGACAAGAGCTACTTCGTCATCTCCGAAGAGGACAAAAAGCCCCGACCCGCGGACTTCTCCGACGAGAGCTTCGCGGTGATCTTCCCCAAGAAGCGCAAGGCGGATGGGCTGATCCTGATCGGCGGGTGCTTCCACTGCGGCGCGTCGAATATGCTCGATACGGTGGAGAAGCGTTGGAGCGGGATCCCCATTCTGGCGATAATCGGCGGCTTCCATTTCTCGGGGAACAACCCCAAGGCGCTGAACTGTTCGCCCGAGTACGT
>CAYPWI010000322.1:0-3325 GCA_964414395.1 uncultured Ruminococcus sp. | reverse complement strand
GTTCTTAGTAAACAACTCCAAAGTCTTCTTAACAACCGTAGGTTGTTCGTGAATTTCTTTCAACATATAATGCGGATAGCCGCACTTCTGCGCCTGCTCCACGTCCCATTCCGCGACCTGAACTTCCTTCTTGACGGGAATTCCGTGAACATCATAAAACTCCACGCCGCCCGCGGTCATACAGGCTATTTCGTCATCGTTCAGAAGCACATAATTCTTCGTGTATTTCAAGAACGCGGGAATGTCCGAACCGATAAAGTTCTCGCCTTCGCCTATTCCCACGATAAGCGGGCTTTGGCTGCGCGTGGCGTATACTCTGTCGGGGAAGTCCTTGAAGATTATCCCCAGCGCATACGCTCCCTCAAGCTCCTTGACGGTCTCCGTGATGGCTTTAAGCGGGTTGCGCTCGGCATAGTAATAATCGAGCAGACACGCCACGACCTCGCTGTCGGTCTGCGACGCAAACTTATATCCCTTTTCGGTCAGGAATTCTTTCAGCTGTATATAATTTTCTATAATTCCATTATGAACTATGGTAACGCGCCCGTTGGAGTGCGGGTGCGAATTGATATCCGACGGTTCGCCGTGAGTAGCCCAGCGCGTATGACCTATACCGCAGTGACCCAAAGGCTTGCCCTCGCGCTCCAGCTTCTCGGTCATAGCCGTAAGCTTGCCGTGCGTCTTTACGGTCTTTATAATGTTATTCTCAAACACGGCGATGCCCGCGCTGTCATAGCCGCGGTACTCCAGCTTTTCAAGCCCGTCCATAAGCACTTCGGTGCAGTCGCGCGCGCCGATATATCCAACTATGCCACACATAAGAAGATCCCCCTTAATGTCGTAAATTATTATTGTTTGCCCCGCCCGCAGCTAGTGTACTGTCCCGCTCAAAAATAAAACATCCGCTTGCCCTTTTTCCCGGACGCTTCGTTGTCGTCCTCGACTTGCGTCAGCAAGCCTTCGTCCTCCGCCTCGCGTCCGGAAAAATTGCTGCGCGTCTTATTTCATTTTTGAGCGGGACAGTACACTAGGCAGACGATCAAATTCTATAGAATATATTCTCCCAAAATAGATTATAACACATTTTTTCCCCGATGTCAATAAAAAGAAAACGGGCGATCGAATTTTCTTCGATCGTCCGTTTTGTCTTGATCATTCGGCAATTTAGTCCGGGAAATTCTCGTCTATGAACTCAAAGAGTTTTTCCTGTTCCTCTTCTGTCATCCGATCGGAATGTTCAAAAACACCCGAAAACTTGTCCTTGAGTATCTCGGACAAGGGGCGAGTATCCTTAGTGTACCCGGCACAACATTCAGCCAACTTTTCGGCTTCTTCCTCGGGGTTCTCATAATAACGCTTCCAGAATTCCTCTGCCTGTTCTTCATCGTAATGAATTTCCAGAACAGCCGGCTCTTCCAGCATATTTCCTCCGCCCGCACCTTTCGGAACGGGGATAGTTACGGCGTCGCCCAGATACAATTCGTACCAGCCGTCGCCCGAGAACAGCATAGCAACGCCTTTTTCGGGATCCCACATCTGTTCGGCGGGATCGTCCGAAGCATAAACAGTCATATTGTACGAGATCATACGCCTGTCAATGTCACTGTCCTCTGTCACGGGCTTGCCTTCCTTGTCAGCAAGCATCTCACACGGAACGTCAAAGACTGTCACATCTGCCTTGACCCTTCCCTCATGATAGGAGTACGTCTTGGAATCTATGCGCTTGTTGTTTGCCCTTACTATGATCTTATCGCCGCCCGTGAAATTCGCCCATGCAGTCACGCCCAGCGCCGCAGCTGTAACGACCGCCGCCGCTGCGACCCACAGCACACGCTTTAATGTCTTGCGCTTCTTGATCGATTTCTCGCTTGGAGCGTTCTCCGCCATTTTGCTCTTTAAAAGTCCATTTATTCTCTCAACAGCAGCGCTGTCCGCCTTGGAAAATTCTTCATTCACGGGCTTATGATCGTTAAAAAATTTATCAAACATTATAAAATCCCCTCCGTTCCAGATATTCCCTTAATTTCTTCTTGGTTCGCGAGAGCTTTGAACGCACGGTGCTCTCGGTCAGCCCCTCCGCTTCGGCTATGACGGCGATTTTTTCACCATAGAAGAAGTATCTGAGGAAAACCGTCCGTTCTTCCTCTGGAAGCTCCGACAAGGCGCTTTCGATACACCGCATCATTGCGTTAAGCTCCGCGGCGCGCTCTATGTCGATATCCGACGCTACTTCAATATCGTCAATATCATCAAGCTGCTGCTTTGGCGAACGAAGCCTGTTTTTGACCGCGTTTTTCGCGCACACCGACAAGTAGGGTTTAAGTCCAATCTGAATATCGAGCCTTTTGCGGTGCTGCCAGAGATTGAAGAAAACATCGCTGCAAAGCTCCTCCAGATCCTGCGCGGAGAGAGAACCGCCCGAGAAATTCCGCATAACGGTGCAGACATACTTAGAATACGCGTTTGAGATCTTATAAAGCGCGCTCGTCGTCCGCCGCCATAGCGTTTATCAGTTCTTCATCGGTCAATTCGCTCTCCCCCGTTCAAGGTAAATCTGCCGCGCGGTTTTTTGCCTTTCACTTACATATACACGGGAATTTAAAAAATGCTGCAAGAAATTTTAATTTATCAGAAATGTCCGTTCAAAAACTTCACGGAAGGCTGTTCGGGCTGATGACGACCGATCATTTTTTCCATCCAGATCATATCATACCACCGCCCGAATTTGTACCCGCATTGATGGAATTCTCCGACAGTTTTAAATCCCATATGCGAATGGAACTCGGCGCTGTTTTTGGTAAGGTATTCATCGTCGGTTTGAGGATAGGCTATGCAGGCGTATAGATTTAAGATCCCCATTTCGGAGAGCCTGTGCTCCAGTTCTTCATAGAGTTTTCTTCCCAAACCGCTTTTTCGCGCGGTTTTATCAAGATATATCGACAATTCCGCGGAATGATCGTAGGCGCTTCTTTCATTAAACGCGCCGGCATACGCGTACCCCATGACCGTCCCGTCCAATTCCGCTACAATATAAGGATAGCGCTTGATAATGTTTTCCACACGAGCGCGAAACTCAGAAAGCGAGGGAACTTCACACTCAAAGGATCTCGCCGTATTTTCGATGTAAAATGAATATATCTCCAAAACGCGTTTAACATCTTTTTCAGTTACATCTCTGACAATTACCGATCTCATAATATTACTCCCTTTTATGTATTATCCAATTTTGTAAATTTGCCGCACTATACGAACCATTATAGTCTTTTTGAAAAAAATTGTCAAGTATTTTTAAGAATAACATTTTTAGAAATGAATGAAAAAGAAA
>CAYPWI010000321.1:0-3333 GCA_964414395.1 uncultured Ruminococcus sp. | reverse complement strand
AACGGTTGACGCTCACCCGCCTGTATATCGCGTCCACGCGCGCCACCAGGTCGGACGGCGAGAACGGCTTTGTAACATAGTCGTCCGCGCCGATCATCAGGCAGTTTACCTTGTCCATCTCCTGGCTTTTCGCGGACAGCATAATGATGCCGATATCGGAGCTTTGCTCGCGTATCCAGCGGCAAAGCGTGATACCGTCCATTCCGGGCATCATAATGTCCAGCAGCGCCACATCAAAGGTGCCGCCGCGGCTCTCGTACTCCTCGACCGCCTCCTCGCCGCTTGCCACGTCCACAACGTCATAGCCCGCGCGGCGAAGGTTTATCACCACAAAATCCCGAATGGAATTTTCGTCCTCAACAACAAGTATCCTTTTCATACCGTCACCTCACATAATTTCGGTCTTGTTGTCTTCCCCACTCTCTGTTGAGAAAACAGCAGAACCGGAAAACCGTTACATCATAATAAAGCTGTTTTGAAGCTCGCTTTCCGTCAGCGCCAGCGCGCCCGCCTTATACCCGCTCGTTTCTATGCAGAAATAGATCATATCCTCGGTCTCGCCGAGCTTTTTCAGCCCGCTCGAAGCGGAAACCGCCTGCTCGTCATCCTTTTCCACGGCGCGCACGCGCATAAGCTCCGTACCCTCGACATCGGCAAGACCGCTTTCTTCATCGTAAGAGATGAACACGATCTCATTGTTGTCAAAATCGGGTATCGCCGACACAACACCCCGCCATCTGTTGGGAAACAGCAGCGCGAAGCGGTATTTTCCCGAAAAGTAGCTGTAATACTCCGCTTCATACTTATCGTCTGTCACGGTATACCACATCACGGCGCACAGCTGCTCGGGCTTGGTGAGCGCCTCATACCCCGGAAGCGGCGTTGTGGACGGGATCTCCACAAATCCGTCGCCGTCTATGTCGTAGCAGTATATCTCGGACATATATTTGTTTACAAGTCTGGAAATGATATTTGCGGAAGAACCCGCGCTAGTCCCCTCGGGGCAGTACAGGCTGTTTCCGTAGCAGTACAGCACGTCCGTGCCGGACTGTCCGCCGCCCTTGGAATAATCGAGGAACATCGCCGTTCGGCTGTCGAATATCCTGCCCTTGGTAACTCTGATGTAGTCTGCCGCGCCGCCGCGGAGCGCGGTCTCGGAGAGCCGCTCGAAGCCGTTCTCGCCGTCGGTGAACAGCACCGCGTTTGAGGTATTGTTCACCTTGTCGACGGAGACCGCCAGCAGCTCGTTTTGACCGTCGTCGTTTATGTCGTACACCTCAAGACAGGCATACGTGGATGTGTACATCTGTTTGGGAGCAGCGTCCTCATATTTCAGCACGGAGAAGACCTTCTCGGTCTGATTGAGCACCGTATAGCAGATAATGATGTCGACAAATCCCGTGCTCCCGAGCGTGGTGAAGCTCACGCTGTCGACCTCGCTGCCCGCGCACGCCATATCGTAGACGGCTTCCCACTTGCCGTTGTTTTTATCGAGGAATTTCAGCCTCAGCGAGCTTTCCCCCGACTGAACGCTGCTGCTCTCGTAGAAGACCATTGCCTCATCGTCAGGCTCGTCGTCGAGGTTTTGCAGGACGAACGCGGAACGATAGTCGCCGCTTCTCGGATATTTCAGCTTCACGTTCTGACCCACGCTGTTGATAAGCGCGGTGTAGATCTCATTCTGCCCCGCGGTGAGCTTAGGCGGCGTGAGCAGGTCGTCCACGGTCGCCGAGCAGCCGCAAAGCAGCAGGCATAACGCGCATAACAGCGCAGATATAGTCTTATTTTTCAAGTTATCACCCATAATTATTGCATTGCTTGTCGGAATAATATAACACTATATTTTATTATATCATAAAACACGGCTTTTTTCAATAGATTTTTCAAAAAATAGTGGTATTTATAAAAAAAGAACACATCACCTTGTATATCAAATATGCGGCTGTTTCCAAAACAAGGAAACAGCCGCATATCATCATATTATTTTTCTTCCGCTCTTTCGGAAAAGCCGACCACGATCATCGCCGCCGCGGCGAATACACCCAGCGCCGCGTTCGGCAGCGGCGGGAACGCCATTTGATACGCGTCTATCCCCCGCAGAGCCTGAAAATAGCGTTCGGCGTCATTCGCCAAGAACACTATGCGCTCCGATATCCCGGAGGACAGCACCAGCTTCGATACTCCCGCGCCAAAAAACGACGACAGCGAAAGAACGCACGCCGCGCTTCCCCACGCGTAAAACGCTCTCATCGTCAGCTTGGCGGAATTCCCCGAGAACACCCTTGCGAACATCACGAAGAAGACTCCGCCGCAGATAACGGTAAGGCAATCCACAAGATACTCGGGGATCGTCGCTATCGCCATTCGGCTCATAAAGCAGTAGATGCCCCGGCAGACGTAATAGATACCGCCAAAGATATAAGCGAACCCCAGCCCCGGCTTGAACTCCTTCATATAAAGCGTCACAAGCGCAATGACACACAAAGCCCCTGCGGATATGAAGTCCGTAAAGATAAGAAACGACGTCGGAGTCAGCGCTTTTGCCTCGAACATTCCGTCATAACCCGCGCAAAGCGCTGTCAAAAGCAGCGCAAAGCCTATCACTATGACAGCCTTCGAAGAAGCCTTTATATTCGTACCGCCAAAGCCGCGCTTTTCGTCAAAATACGACGTGACCGCCGCTCCAGCCGCCGTCAATACGATAATCCCGTAATATAGGATATTGCACAGCAGCGACGAATCGTGATACAGCAAGCCCGTGTTCATATCGGTACGGCTCACGGCGAAGACCCTCGCCGCCGTCGCCAATATCAAGCCCGCCGCCAAAATTATCGGAGTGATCCTGATCTTCTTCATCGCGATCACCTCTCAGACAGCGGAACATACTTTTTATTCATCGTTATCGCCTTGTAAGCGGGACGGATTATGCGCTTGCCGTTTATCATCTCTTCCATACGGTGAGCGCACCAGCCCGCCATTCTTGCGCAGGCGAACAACGCGGTGTACATCTCCACGGGGATCCTCAGCATCTTGTAGACAAGCCCGGAATACATATCCACGTTCGCGCATATATTCTTAATGTCGCCGCGCTCTTCCTTGAACACGTCGGGGGTCAGCCTCTGTATCGAATCGAGCAGCTTGAATTCCGCCTCGAACTCCGTGCCCTTGGCGAGCTTCATGGCGTTCTCCTTGAGGACCACCGCTCTCGGGTCGGATAATGTATAGACCGCGTGCCCCATGCCATAGATAAGCCCCGACTTGTCGCCCGCTTCCTTACGGAGGAGCTTATGCAGGAACGCCTTTACCTCTTCATCGTCGTTCCAGTCGTGAACG
>CAYPWI010000320.1:0-3335 GCA_964414395.1 uncultured Ruminococcus sp. | reverse complement strand
GTGTGATGAGGTTGTCCACCACAAATTCAATCGGCTTCAGCGGCTCGGTCATGATTTCCTCACAATTTACGGTTTTTAGTTTTGTCAATACTTGTCCTCCTTTATTTTCTTTTTTGGTGAATAAAAATATATTAGCATATCTCGATAGATTTGTAAATGTGAAATGAAACTTCTCGTTTTTTGAAAAGTTCCATTTCACACATTGACAAATCAGTAAGTTTTTGATACAATATATTGGGGTGAAGCTTTTATGAATATTGAGGACGGACTGTATCTTTTTCCCGAGGGTGAAAAGTTTTCGGTATATGGGTTATACTTGCGCCGAGTAATAGAACTTGGGACAGCAAGTGCCGGAGAACTGTTGATTGACTTTCTCGATTATGATTTTTCAACAATATTCTCCGCTATAAGACACGCAGAATCGCTTGGCGGAAATGAAATTTTTAACGCGATAGAAAATCTCGATGATAATGTGGTTACTGTATTTATAAAAATTATGACTAACCACGAATGGGCGAGGGCTTATGATCTGTCACCGGAAAGCTGGCAAGATGAATATTCTATGTCCGTGATGCGTATTCTGAACTCAATCATTTCTATGCATCAAAATGTGTGGGAGCTAGCCGACTACTATTGTGAGTGTTATGGCTCAGCCGAAGAACGATTTGATTTTATTCACGCTTTAAGAGAGCCGTTTACATCTATGACAGTCGAGGAGATTATTAGTGCGAGAAAACCCGGCAGGGATTTTTTCGAAGCGCCAAGTGAAAACGACTACAGATTTCCTTATACGAGAGCATATCGATTTACAGATGTTGAGGATTATGCTCAATTCATTTTTCTGAACACGATGCGGTATAATTCAAATTTCAGCAAGTGCAATTACTGCTACAGATTTTTCATCCCGAAAACAAAAAAGCTCACACGGTTTTGTGACCGTGTGAACTTGGAAACAGGAAAAACTTGCAAGGAAACAGCACCGACCGTTTACAGAAACGATGGTATAAATTCAAACAAAATATTAAAGCAATACGACC
This sequence comes from uncultured Ruminococcus sp., assembly GCA_964414395.1. Lineage (GTDB taxonomy): Bacteria > Bacillota > Clostridia > Oscillospirales > Ruminococcaceae > CAG-115. The sequence goes on along the minus strand of CAYPWI010000320.1, from coordinate 2,298 downwards.
TTGCCGTTCGCCGCAATTATATGCGTATGTGCCGCGGTGAGGATCGTCTGCCCAGTGAGAGCGCCGGCAAGGACTTGTTGCCGGAAGAATATTTTGAGTGGCGGGATAGGGCTATCAAGGCGATGAGGCTTTGGAAAGATAAAAAGATTTCAGAGGGGGAGTTATTGGAGATCGTTAAAGAACTTGATTAGGTGTAATTACATTAAATCTTTACTGTTTAGCAGGATCTGCGATACTATTCTAAGCTACTTGCTTGAGTGGATTTGCCTTTTACACAAAATTTTATGGAGTGCCATATTCCGGCGGTTTTTTGCGTAAATTACGTTTTTCCTGCTTGTATGAATAAGGCTCTGATCTCGCATTAAAAGTGGGTACATTATCTTGAAATGCACGCATTATGCTTCACAAAGCGCTGATTTCGAAGCGGACTGTTGAACATCAAATAATTCATGATATAAGCTTGCTGTATAGATCCACAAGTTCAGTTTTGCATTTTAAAAAGATCTTCCCCAACTTGGGATCGAAATGTTCACCCAGCGACTCCTCGATAATGCGGAAAGCGTCGTCATATGAAAGCGCGTCCTTATAGCATCTTTTGCTTACAAGCGCGTCAAACACATCCGCCAAAGCCATAATTCTCGCTTCGATCGGAATATCCGTTCCCGCCAATCCCATAGGATAGCCTTTCCCGTTCCATTTCTCATGATGATAATGCGCGACGTTGCTTGCAAGCTCCACAAATTCATTATCCTCTACGCCGCGCAGAATATTCTCGATGATTTTTGCGCCCTCGGCAGGGTGTACTTTCATTTTTTCAAATTCTTCGGGTGTGAATTTTCCCGGTTTTCTTAAAATGACGTCGTCGACCGCGATCTTCCCCAGATCATGCATTGGCGCGGCTTTAGTCAGCATTTGCAGAAATTGTTCGTCAAAGCTGTATTCATCGCCGCATTCGTTCAACTTTTCCGAGAATATCTTAATGACATCGCTGGTTCTCTTGATATGACCGCCCGTGCTGTTATCGCGGCTCTCGACCATTTCCGCCATTCCGAGCACCATCATATCCTTGATGTGCAAAATGTTCTCGGTTTTCGTTTCGACTTCTTTTTTGAGATCGGCGTTGTAATCCTCTATCGCGTTATAGTATTTCCTTTCCAAAGTCCTGTCGATAAACTCGACAAGGTATCCGGCTTTTTTATTCTTTTTATATGAGATAAGCCGGGTATTAACGTCGAAAAACCTTTCGCCGACTTGTATCGATTTGACATTTTCGGCGGAACGTTCAAGGGAAAGACCGTTTTCGCGAAGATAAAGCACCACGGCTTTGTATAAAACGCTGTCCGTTTCGGCAACCTCCCGGTCCACCGACCAATTGTTTATCTCGGGGAATATTTCTTTTATATAGCCGTTTGAACTGATGTATCTGTATTTGTCGTCGAACACAATATAGCCATACTCGTTCATTTTTTCAACAGTGTTTACGATATTGGAGGACATATCGTAAATATTCAGCCGATCAAACTGCTTTATCATCAGCGCAAAACCAAAAAGGTAGCCCAACGACAAAAAGCTTATATTTGATCCCAACGCCCGTTCCAGAATATACATGGCGATAACCGCAAAACATGCCACGCTGATCGTTGATACCATTCTGAACGATAATCGATTTCTGTTTTTTATAGCATACACGATATAAAAAACCATAATGACCGCGTACATCAGCATCATTATCGGATATAAAATGTGCAGAGGACCGTAGGTCTTTACAAGATAATTGTGCCCGTTTCCGTATGCCAGCTCCACGTTCTTGTAATAAATGCCCGATCTGCCTATCGTCATAACAAGAGCCATAACTACAGACGAGAAAGCCACCATAAATATCTTCAAAGCGGTATGTATTTTCCGACCGCAAAGCTGCGCCAACAAGAACAGCACGAGCGGCGGCGCGAAACAGCCGCCCAGATAAAGGAATATATTCGACCGCAGCGCCATTTCCAGATTTTCCGACGCTGCCACCATATATCTTCCCATACAGTTTGTCACGACCGCAATACCGAAAAGCACAAAAAGCGTGTCCGCGTTCTTGTTCCTGAACAGAAACATTCCCATCATGATCAAAGAGACCACAAACACAATAAAATAAAACGCCGTCACCATAGTTTTGTTTCAACTCCTCTGTGCGGATCACATAAAAGTAAAGACCGCATCAATGTTCATTCCGTTTACGATTTGACCTAGATCTGATACTAAATTTCAATAAAAGGTGGACAAATTGGTAAAATAGTGGTATAATAAAAG
>CAYPWI010000319.1:0-3337 GCA_964414395.1 uncultured Ruminococcus sp. | reverse complement strand
AAACCGCGGTTCACTCCGCGCTTCGCGCTCCGTTCACCGCTCGCCGGCTCGCGAGCCATTCCGTGCTCGCTTCGCTGCGCGCGGAATGGCTCGTTCGCCGCGTTTTGAAATTTCATCGCTCGCAAAAATGTAAATGCTTTCGCGGGGCGCTTAAGTGCGTCGCTTTATGTTAAGAAATTCAATAGATATTCATTCCGCTGAAGATCTCTATCATCTCGCGGCGGAGGTTGTTTGTGATCTCAAGGCGCTCCTGCGGGTGAACTTCATAAACGTCCGTATTAAATAAGTAGTTTTGCAGCTCTATTTCCTTGATGAGCATTTTGGTGTGGAATATGTTGGACTGATAGACGTTCACGTCCATAGCGTCGTATTTCAGCAATGTCTCGGGATTGATGAACTCCTGAATGGAAGTCATCGGCGTGTCCATAAAGTATTTCTTTCCCGACATATCGCGCGTAAATCCGCGGACGCGGTAATCTATTATAATGATATCGGAATCGAAGCTCCCGATAAGGAAATCCAGTGTTTTCAAAGGTGAGATCTCGCCGCAGGTGGCAACGTCGATATCCACTCTGAATGTCGATATCGCCTTATCCGGGTGGTACTCGGGGAATGTATGCACGGTGATGTGGCTCTTATCGAGATGCGCGTGAATGGTCTCGTTATTGAGATCGACGTTCTTGAAATAGCCCATGCCCTTATTGCAGGACTCGTCGATATGCGAGGGGTCGATATTGCCCTCGGCGAACAGCACGTTTACGGAAGCGCCCTGCGGGTCGTAATCCTGCTTTGAGATATTGAGCACGGTAGCGCCGATCCTCTCCGTGACGGCGCAGAGAATACCCGTCAGTCTGTCGGAATTATACTGCTCGTCGATATAAGCGATATAATCCTTTTGTTCTCTCTCACTCTTAGCGTAGCACACATCGTAAATATTAAAACTAAGCGTTTTGGTGAGGTTGTTAAAGCCGTACAAGGCAAGCTTTTTTTCCAACCGTATATCCCTCCTAAAAGGAAAAGCGCGTGGTGCGCGTCGTTTTCCGCAGAAAATTTACCGATTATTACAGTTGTAGTAATTATATCATATTTCTCCGAAAATAGCAATAGCTTTTCAAACTTTTTTTGCGAAGGGCTGACCGGAGTTGACTTTTTGGGGAAAGTGTGGTATAATGAAACAAGTAAGCGGAGCGAAAGAGGCGCTCCACATAATTAAAGCGGGTAATATGTTTGGCATAACGCTTTTGTCAAGGATGTGATCCTATGGAAGAAGAGTATTTGTTTGGCAACTTAGACACGACCGACCCGGATGAGATAGCAAAAATGGAAAAATTGCTCTTTGAAAAGTATGAGCGCAGAAAGGAAGAACGCGAGAAGAAAGAAACTTCCGATAAGAAAGCCGTATAATAAATATTTAAGCTTTATTCAAACATGGGCAGATGTATGACCTTTAAAAGCGGAGATGAGGTTTTATGAAACACATCGGCTGGTTTTCCGAAATGAAGATCTCGGCGGCAGATAACGGCCGCGTTAAAGAATTTGTCGCCGAAAAGGAAACATACGACAAGGAAAAAGTCATTGCCTATCTTAAAGCCCAGAAGCGTGTCGCGGGGTGTCCGAGGGCGGCGATCGACTGCGTTACCGGCGAGGAGATCTCCCCGAGCTATTCGGTGTATACCGATGGCGAATATGATTGGTGTGATTTTCTTATTTATCACATTGAAAAATACAATGTTTTGCTTCCGCGGGATTTTGTTGAGCATATAATGAAGCAAGCGGCTTGAAAAGAACGCGAAAAGGAAACCGCTTCCGATAAGAAAGCCGTATAATAAACATTTCGGTTATTAAGCTATAGGCTGTCCGAGGTGGTAAATTTCGTTGCGGCCACACGCCGACGGTATGACAGGAGCGATCGGCTATATTCAAAATATCCGAAAGTTCCGAGAGATGCGGGAGAGGCGACGCCCGCCGAACACTCTAAGCTCAAGCCGCCCGAGCGATCGGGCGGCTTCTTTATATTCCCGGATTGAACTAAAGATCCCGAATACTCGTACAGCGCCGGTACGCTGTTTTTATTCCCCAAGCTCGGCTTTCAGCAGCTCGTATATTTTATTATGCCCATCGGCATTCGGGTGGATATCGAAGCGGCTTATATTCGTGTACTCGTCGGCGTTGTTCTCAAAGGCGGCGTATACGTCTATCACGCTCACGTTTTCGCTTGCCAGCGACTTTATGCGGTCGTTCAGCAGCGGCAGACGCTCCCGCGCAACGTCGGACGCGGCTTTCAGCAGAACGTTCCCCGAGAACGGGTCGTATACCGTCATAAGGATGATCCGACAGTCGGGGTTCACCGAGAGTATCTTCTCCACACATTGGCGTATGTTCTCCGCGGTGCCGTCGATATCCGTCCGCTTCGCCGCCTCTAACGCGGAATTTAAGATCCTCTGCGAGTATTCCCCCAGCATCTCGGGCTTGAATTTCCCGCCGAGAATGGCTTCCATAAGCCTGTAGTCCGTAAGCGCCGCCTTCTTGAGCTCCGAGATCATCGGCTGCAAAAAATCGTTCCCGCCTATGGAGATCACTATCACGTCCGCGTCGAAAACGGCGTTCGCGAGCGTACCCCCGGGATTTTCAAGCGCGTCCAGAAGCTGCCGCGAGGTGCGCCCGTCCACCGCGAAATTGCGGTAGCTCCCGAACTGCGCGCCCAGCATATTCCCGAACGACAGCGGCGCGGAATAGTTGTTCCCCGCCGTGTATTCCGAAAGCCCGTAGCCCGACGCTATGGAGTCCCCGAGAACGGTCAGCGCTTGCTCTGAGACCGTCTTCCCCGAAGCCGCCGCGCCCGTCGTCAGCATGATAAGAAACATCAGCGGGATAAGGATCATTTTTCTCATAAGATCACCTCAACAAAATTTTCAAGATTATTTTATCATAAACTCGGTGATTTATTTAAGGCAATTTGTAACATATCTCTAAATTTAGAGAAAAAAAACGCAAATTTTTTAATTTTTACTATTGAAAAATACAATACATTGTGTTATAATGTAAAAGGGTATATAAATACCGTTCTTTTAAGAACAGCAGGGGTTAGATCACATACCTCTTCAAATTCACTTGTTTTGTTTACTAACCTCGCAAATTTTACGGAGGATATTTTTTATGAATAACGTTGAATTGGCAAAAAATGTATGGGAAAATCTTAAAGGCAGCACCGCGAAGGCGAAGAAGTTTGAGGATCTCGTCGCCGTATCTTTCTCGCTGCTTTCCGAAGCAAACGAGGATATGTACGTCGTTGTAAGAGACGGACAGCTGATGGTCGAGCCTTACCGCTACGATGACA
>CAYPWI010000318.1:0-3344 GCA_964414395.1 uncultured Ruminococcus sp. | reverse complement strand
GCGGCGGTCGTCGGGTACATAGTCGGCGAGGGACTGACCGATGCGGCGCATAAGGACGACGGGGGTGAAGATGATGAGTAATACAAAAATCAAGGGTATTGACATCAGCAAATACCAAAGTGGTATCTCGTTCAAAGAGATCAAAAGAGCCGGTGTGGAGTTTGTGATGATCCGCGCGGGTTTGGGCAAGCTCAAAGACCCGCTGCTTGACGGGTTTGTAAGCGAGTGCAAAAAGCACGGGATCAAGTTTGGGCTCTACTGGTACTCGTATGCGCTCACGGTCGACCGCGCGAAAGAGGAAGCGGAGGCGTGCATTGAGTGCGTAAAGTTGTACAAGCCCGATTATCCCGTGTGCTACGATCAAGAGGATAAATCTCAGATTGACTTGCTTTCCACGCGCACGCGAACCGATATGGCGATCGAGTTCTGCGAGACGATACGCGCGGCGGGGTATGTTCCGGGAATATACGCCAATCCCTCTTGGTTCGAGAATTATTATAAGAAGGCGGAACTGCTCGGTAAATATGAGATTTGGCTTGCTTGCTGGACGGAGAACCCGGACAAGCCGCCGCGTTGGAACTACGGTCAGCGTATCTGGCAGTGGGGACTTGACAGGATCGCGGGCTACAACGTGGACGGAGATCTTTCCTACTATGATTACTCACTGTCGGGCGAGCAGGGCGCGGAAACAGGCGGCGACGGTTCCACGGAGATCAAGATCGGCGATATCGTGATGTTCAAGGGTGGCTCGCACTATGTGAGCTCCACGGCGGAGACCGCTACGGGCGGCGCGAGATCGGCAGGCTTGGCGGAGGTCATGAACATATCCCCCGACGCGCCGCACAAGTACGCGCTTCGCGGGGTGGACGGCGGATCGAGCGTCTACGGCTGGGTCGACGCTGATCTCGTAGAAGCGGTCAAGGAAACACTCGAGCTAGGAGACCGCGTAAAGGTAAAGCGCGGCGCTAAGACATACAGGGGCGGCAGCTTGGCGGACTTCGTTTATGACAGCGTTTACGACGTTATGCAGATAGGCAGCGGCATCGCGCCGGACTACATCGTTATTGGTACAGGCGGACAGGTCACTGCGGCGGTCAAGGCGGAGAATTTGATCAAGATGTAAGGTTTATATGGCGGGGCTTGATGCCCCGCCGCTATTTTATAAGGAGTGATTTTATTGAACAGTCCTATTACAAGAATCGGTGGAAAGAAGCTGTTGAGAAAAACGATCTGCGAACGTTTTCCGGACACCGGAACGTTTGATAGATATATCGAGGTATTCGGCGGAGCAGGGTGGGTTCTGTTTTACAAGGATAAGCACGCAAAGCTGGAAGTATATAACGACGCAGACGGCGGGCTTGTTAATCTGATGCGCTGCATTAAATACCACGCTGGTGAGCTTCAGCGTGAACTTGACGGCTACTGTAATTCTCGCGAATTTTTTAAAGATATTTCCGCACAGATCAATGTTCGAGGGCTTACGGATATTCAACGCGCCGCGCGGTATTTTCTCCAAATGAAGCTCTCGTTCGGCGCTGACGGCAGGACATACGGCTGTAACATAAAAAACCTCGGAAACGCGATGGAGTACCTGACAGATGTTCAACACCGGCTCATGTCTTCGTCTGTAGTTATAGAGCATAAAGATTTTGAAGATCTGATCAAGGTATATGACCGTCAGAAGGCGCTGTTTTACTGCGATCCGCCTTATCATACGACTGAGAAATATTACGATGTGGAATTCACAGAAGCGGATCATGTTAGGCTTCGGGATACATTATCAAAGATAAAAGGTAAATTTCTACTCTCTTACAACGATGACGAATTTATCCGCGAACTGTACAAGGGATTCAAAACAGAGCCTGTGAAGCGCAGCAACAATCTATCAACGGGAGACTTTAAAGAATTGATAATCACAAATTATTGATTCGATTTATTTTTTTTATGACGTAAGTAACGGATTTTGTTATGTACCACACAAACAAAATAAATCGGAGGTTATTATGATCTACATCAAGCTGCGCTCGGCTTTGGAGCGCAGGAATATGACGCAGTCGGAGCTTTCGCGTTTGACCGGAATTCGCCCGTCGACCGTCTCCGATCTTTGCAATAATAATGCGGATTTTATCAAAATTGATTATTTAAACCGCATTTTAAACGCTTTAAAATGCGGTTTAAACGATATTTTAGAATATAAGGGCGGTGATGATCTGTGAGAGTATTGAGCCTTTTTGACGGTATCTCCTGCGGTCGCGCCGCTCTGGAACGCGCGGGGATCGAAGTGGAGGATTATTCCGCGTTTGAGATCGACAAATACGCCATCGCCGTCAGCCGGAAAAATTATCCCGAAATACGTCATTTCGGAAATGTTTTCGATGGCGATTTTAAAAGATTTAAAGGCTATGACCTGTTGATCGGCGGCTCGCCGTGTACATACTGGTCTATCGCCAAAAGAGGACGGGAAACCGAGGTCGGTGGCGAGGGCTGGCGGCTGTTTATTGAGTACATTCGGGCGCTGCGGGAAAGTGGAGCTGAGTGGTTTCTGTATGAGAATAATTTTTCGATACATCAGCAGATCAAGGACGCGATCAGCCGCGAGCTGGGCGTTCAGCCGTTAATGATCGACTCGGCATTGGTGTCCGCACAAATGCGGAAACGGTGCTACTGGACGAATATTCCAAATGCCACACAGCCTATAAACAAAGGCATAATGCTCGCCGATATAATCGACAACGCCGGGGCTTGGACGGGGAAATCCTACTGTCTGACCGCGAATTATGGCGGCGCCACGCTAAAAAACACGCTTGAGCGTCATCAACGGACAATGGTTGCCGAGCCTGTGTGCATAGGCAATATAGGCAGCACGGGACAGGCTTACCGCGTATATTCCGTTCATGGGAAGTCCATAACGCTGTCAACGGGTCAAGGCGGGCAAGGCTCGGGAACGGGATTATACAAAATTGATCTTCCGGACGGCGATTACATCATCCGAAAGCTCTCTCCCGTGGAATGTGAACGGCTTCAGACGCTGCCCGACGGATACACCGACTGCGTTTCAAACGCGCAGCGTTATAAGTGTCTTGGAAACGGCTGGACGGTTGATGTTATAGCTCATATTTTGCATTTTCTGCCGTATGGCTGAAATTGTGCAACTTTCACAAAAACGAAAATATTTTTCAACAATGTGTGAATTTTGTTGCCGATTTTTCAACAACCACGACATTCGACTTTAATATTTGGCTTTATAACGCCATTTTTCAACAAAACAGCCTCCGATTTTTTTTATTTCCGGCGGCTTATTTTTTGTATTTTGCTTGTCAATTTTTTGTATTTTGCGTGGCAGA
>CAYPWI010000317.1:1609-3347 GCA_964414395.1 uncultured Ruminococcus sp. | reverse complement strand
AAGTCCACGGTTAGGACGATCTACGGTCTTAGCGTTTCCAAAACCGGAAACATTTGTGAAGTAAAGATCCGCGGAAACGGCTTCTTATATAATATGGTGAGGATAGTCGCGGGGACGCTTATCTATGTGAGCGAGGGGCGCAGAAGCCTTGAAGATATCCGCGCGGCGCTGGAGAGCGGCGACCGCAGTCTCGCGGGCGTGACGCTGCCGCCCGACGGATTGTACCTCAACGAGGTGTTCTATGAGGAGCCTATGCTTCCGAGCGCCGCCGCTAAGCTCGCGGAATGTCTGAAAAAGCTCCATACCACGGAGCTTGGCGCGCAGCGGATAAGAGATAATCTCATGTTGGAAGACGAGGACGTTATAAAGTGGTGCGGGGAAAGGCTTGGTGCCGCCGACGCGTCGGTCTCACGGCGCGGAAAGAACCTCTATGTTATATCCGAGGGCTGTGAGTTCACGATAAACGCCGACAGCGGCACCGTGATCACCGCTCATAGAATTCATAATTCACAATAATGTGAAAACTTGTAGATTTATTCGGTTTTACTTGACTTAAAGGGGATATATGTGTTATAATGAGTAATGTAAGACAAAATTCCGAGGAAAAAAACGATATAAACAAATACCGAGAGAAGAAAAAGGCGGGTAAACGAAAGATACGCTTTCTGATAATCGCGATCGTGGTTCTGGCAATAGTTCTTATAATCGCGAATTGGCGAACAGTTTTCGCGCCGTTTCAGGACATATGGCTCAAACGCGGCGAGGGCGGCTTTCCCGTATCGCTTCCCGGAAGCACGCAGTATTATCTCGGAGAGTTGGACGATAACTTCTATCTGCTTACCGATACATATCTCTACACCTATACGAAGGACGGCGCGGAGATAGCGGGCATACAGCACAGGTTCCAAAATCCCGCTAGCGTCTCCAACGACAGGCGCGTTATGGTGTACGACAGGAACGGCAAGTCGTTCCGTATGTATTCCAGGACGGGAGAGGTGTTCGGCAATACGGTCGAGGATGTTATCGTTTTCGGTCAGATCGGGAATGTCGAGCGCTGTGCTATAGTTACCACGTCCGCGAGATATTCCAATTATCTGTGCGTATACAGCGGCGATGGAAAGCAGATCTTCCGCTGGGCTTCACCCGATGAGAAGATCATGGGCGTGAGCTTCGGTCCGAAGGACAATTGCGTCTACGTGTCCGTTATAGGCGAGAAGAACGGAGAATTGCTGGGAAGCATTGTAAAATTCGATCTCTCCGTCTCGGAGTCCGAGATCTGGAGGACCTCCATAGGGGAGAGGATAACATATTCCCTGGGACTTTACGGGGACACGGTCTACGCCGTCGCATCCTCGGGAGCCGTGCTGCTCGACGAGCAGACCGGGGAGATCAGAGCCTCCAACACCTTCGAGGGGCAGATATACGATATTCCCGACCCCGACGGTATGCGGGCGGTCATCTTCCACGATTCCTCGACTAACAACAAGACCGCTGTAGCTTACAATGACGCTCTGGAGCCTGTCGGTTCGGTGACTCCCGATAAGGATATAACCGCCTGCGATGTGAGCGGCGGTAGGCTCTATCTGCTTATGGGAAACCGCCTCGCGTCATATGACGGGGAAATGAGGGCTCTTAAGACCTATGAGCTTGACGATGAATATTCGGGGCTTCGGGTGATAAACGGCAGCGCTTATCTCCTGGGGTATAATACCGTACAGTGCGTAAAGCTTTAACGGCT
>CAYPWI010000317.1:0-1599 GCA_964414395.1 uncultured Ruminococcus sp. | reverse complement strand
CTTGAGAGGAGATAATGTATGGGTTCGGAATTTGCAATAGTTTTTGATATTGCAATTGCGGCAATAATCGTTTTGATGTTTTTTGAGGGCTGGAGAAGAGGCTTCGCGAAGAAGATCCTGGGTCTTGCGGCTGTTGTCGTCGCTTTCGCGGCGGCGCTGCTGTTGAGCGAGCCCATAGCGGAGAGCATTTACGGTTCGTTTATCGAAAGACCCGCGTCGGAGGCTCTGGACGGGGCAGTGGACGCGGCGTTTTCCGAGATACATCTGGGCGATATTTCCGACGCGGATTTTTCCAAGGTGAAGATCTCGGGTACGCCCGTGGAGGAGATCACCCCCAACTACAGGGGAACGAACAGCGCTTCGTTTGATCTGTCTTCCCTTGATATTTCCGAGATAGGCTTGACCGAAGAGGATATGACCATGCTCGGCATATCGGAGGAGACCGATCTGACGGCGGTAAACGGCAAGACGGCAAGCTTCACCGAGGACGAGATCCTGAAGCACGGGCTCGGAAAGCTCGCCGTGGCGCAGTACACGGCTGTCTGCCTGATACAGAAGAACGAGTTCGCCGATTTTAATAAGTGCTTTGAGATAGTGGAAAAATATATCCCCGGTGAGATAAACTACGGTAGTTCGGATAATGTGACCGTTTCGGCTGTGAGGGCGCTGACGCTCTCGATGCTGGAGACAAGAGGCAGCGTAAAGGACACGCTTCTGAACGGTATGATCCGCCCCGGCAGTATTATCATAATCAGAACGATAGCGTTCATACTTATCTTCGCTCTGGTCAATGCCGCGATAAGGCTTATCGCGAGCCTTACAAAGATACTTGACAAGATACCCGTGCTGGGCGCCGTAAACTCGTTTCTCGGAGCGATCATAGGACTGTGCGAGGGCTTTGTGACAGTCTTTCTGGTGTGTATAGCGACGCGTCTCGCGGTCTCAATGTCGGGCGGAAACGCGATAATGTTCAATCAGGCAACTATAAATTCGACATATTTGTTTAAAATATTCTATGAAATGGATATTCTGAACTTTTTGACATAAGCGGCGTACCAAAACAGGCGCGCGGCTCGGAGCGGTCCGGGTCGGAACCGTTTCGGCGCTACATATTACGAGGTGATCAATTATGATGATGTGTTCCAGATGCAAAAAACGTCCGGCAGTTATGTTTATTTCCACGGTTAGCGGCAATGAGAAGAAAAGCGAGGGGCTGTGTCTCAACTGCGCTAAGGAGCTGGGTCTGCCCCAGGTGAACGAATATCTCAAACAGATGGGCATAACCGAGGAGGATTTTGACAACGCCTGCGATCAGCTTTTCGGCGATGACGGCTTCCTCGACGGCGATCCGTTCAAGGATCCCGAGGATCTTCCCCCCGAGGAAGAGGACGAGGACGACGATGACGCGGGCTACGACCCCGAGAAAAACAACGGCGATTCGCTGTTTGAACGCGGCGGCGCGGGTACTATGCCGAATTTCCTGAGAAATCTGTTCGGTCCCGTCGACGGCGGCAAGAAGGACGAGGAGTCCACCGAGAAGAAGTCCAAGAAGAAGCCCGAAAAGCCCGACAAGAAGCGCAAGTGCCTTGAGACCTACTG
>CAYPWI010000316.1:0-3352 GCA_964414395.1 uncultured Ruminococcus sp. | reverse complement strand
ACTCGTTCACCTCGGTAAAGACCTCGCCGAGATCCTTTCCCGGCTGCGTGTGATCCTTGATAAGCGTCTTTCCGATGACCATAAACAGCGCCGCGGGAACGCCCTTTCCCGAAACGTCAGCAACGACTATCGCCAGATGCCGCTCGTCGACCATGAAGAAGTCGTAGAAATCACCGCCGACCTCTTTTGCGGGATCCATTGTCGCGTAAATATCGAAGTCGCATCGTTCGGGGAACGCGGGGAAGATACACGGCAGCATGGATTTCTGGATATTCGTCGCGACATTCAGTTCGGCAGCGGTTTTCATTGACCTTGCGCTCTGCAAAACAGAGTTGAACAACATTCTGAACTCAATAACAAAAATAACGCATACCGTAAGATACAGCGGGAAGAACCAGAAATCATTCGGGAATATGCCGTGCCGGTTCGTAAAGAGATTTATTACATAAAATCCGAACACGGAAACTACGGGCACGGCGACAAACTTGTTAAGATCGCCGTTCAGACATTCGATCATATTCAAGATCGTCGAACGGAGAAATTTCCTGTAAAGAATATAGATCACCGTGTAAACGACGACTTTTATGCCAATGAAGAACAGCAAATTCGGCACTTCATACGGGCTTTCGTGAATAAGCCCCAAGGGCGTTCCCAGAAGCGTATCGGTAGTTCCGCAGAACATAAACGTCGAAACGTTGGCGATAAGGCAGGCGGTGGAGCTGACGAACAATTTTGAGGAACTCGTCCCCTCATAGAAAAGGACGATCGCCGCCACTACCAGCGCGCTGAGTCCTAGAATTCCCGTCGCGTCGTTGGTGAGATCGATCTTATACGAGATGAAGCCCGCGGCATATCCTATCACGCCCAGAATACACCACGCGGGTATCATTATCCGTTTTGGATATTTGGGTTTCAATGTCGCCGCCGACAAAAGCGCCGCGAATACCGACGCGAGAAACACGGCGAATGTCCACAATGCTATTATTTCCGTACTCAATGTCTTTGTCTCCTTTTTTATTAAGCGTTGTCTCTATGCGGTCTTCCTGCGAATCACTCGAACATAAATAGCTGATCCAAGGCTCCGATATAGGTTTTCAGATAATCCTCGGTAATGGCAGCCCATTCCTTGCCGAGCAGTTTAAGCACCTTCCCCGTGTCCTCCTGCGAGAGCGGAACATCGCGGTATTCGGCGTTCGGCTTTTCCGCGAGCAAGCCCTCAACGGTCTCGCGCTTTTCGGGGTCGTGCTTGTATTCGTTCAGCAGTTCCTCAAATTCACTGTCGGGAACGGCTCTGACGATATGCCCATGCTCGGCGAGCGCGGCAAATATATCGGCGAACGCGGTCTCCTTTTCGGGGCTTACGTGATATACAGCGTTATTTCTGTCCGCCGCCGAAAGCGAGATTATCATCTTCGCCACCTCATCGACGGGGGAGAAGTTTACCGAGCCCTCAAACACCGACTGCGGCGCTGTGCCCATTTTTACATACGAGGAAAGGCAGCGGGTGAAGTTGTTGGTCTTCATATTCATCTGGAACTCGCCGTCGCGAATTCTGCCCTGCAAGTTCCCCACGCGCGTTATCACAAAGGAAAGCCCCTTATTGATCGCCGCTCTCATGATCTCATATTCCGCGGAATACTTCGACCAAATGTACTGATTGTAGATCTCCTGACCCACATAAAGGTCTCTTTCGGTGAACGGCGGAAGATCTCTGCCGCGCTTCTCCACGCCCGCGACACTTATCGTCGAGACATGGCACAGACGCGCGTTTTTGGCAAGCGCGAAATCGATGATATTGCGGATACCGCCAACGTTGGTCTTTTCTATGGAATCATCATGCGCGAAATGCGCGACGTTCGCCGCGGAATGTAACACAGTCTGAACAGGCTCGCCGATAACAGTTGAAAGCGCCGGGTCGGTAACGTCGCCCTCGACAAGCTCCCACTTGCTGCCGTAAAGCTCTGAAAAGTCGTCCTCGCCGTAATAGAACAGCGCGGCGTTGAGACGTTTCAAAGCGGTCATTTTCCCCTTGGGGCGAACAAGGCAGAATACCTTGTCAAAGCGCTCGGGCGTTCTGAGAAGCTCCAGCAGGATATGGATCCCGAGATAACCCGTAGCCCCCGTAAGCAGGATATTTCCCATTAAGCGCTCGCGGACGGGGCTTGTGACATCGCGGTTCACCACGGTATCAAAGCCGCTGTAATCATATTCTTCGAGAGGATATCCGCGCTGCTCTCCGCCGTCTTTAAGCCTTTTCGCGAGAAGCGCGGCTGTGGGATAGGCAAAAATGTCGCTGTATTCTATATCATAATTCGGCAGCTTTTCCTCGATCTTTACCAAAAATTGCGCCGCGGACAGGGAATCCATGCCCAACTCGAAGAAATTATCCTCCGCGCCGACATTTTCTCCGTCCTCCGTCACTTCCATGAACGCCTCGCAGATCATTTTTTCCTCGTGAGTCTTAGGCGCGACATAGTTTCTCGTAAGCTCGACCTCGATCTTCTCCAGCGCCCTCATATCCAGCTTGCCGCCGGGGGTCTGAGGCATTTTATCGAGCTTTGTGAGAACATCGGGCACCATATATTTCGTGAGGTGGCGCTTCATGTGCTCTTTCAGTTCCTCGCTTACGTCCATGCCCTCGGTGTGGGTATAAAATCCCGCCAGGAATTCGGAGTGCTTGGTCTTTTTTACAAGGCAAGCCGCCTGTTCAACGCACGGGAACGCCAGCATGACCGATTCGATCTCCGACAATTCTATGCGCAGTCCGCGAAGCTTTATCTGCCTGTCGCAGCGCCCGTGATAGATAAGTCTTCCGTCGGGAAGCAGATGCCCGAGGTCGCCCGTTCTGTAGGTGCGAACGCCGTTTAGTTCAATGAACTTCTTTTGTGTCTCCTCGTCGCGGTTGTAATATCCCAAGCCCACGCCGTTTCCGTAAACGCAGATCTCTCCCACTGCCCCGTAAGGCACGGCGTTTCCCTCACTGTTGAGGATACGGATACCCGTGTTCCCGATAGGTGCGCCGATCGTTTCATTGTCGCCGTCCTCGCTGATAGTAGCGCCGATAGTCGTCTCAGTAGGACCGTAGCCGTTATATATGCGTATGCCGTACTTTTCTTTCAGCATAAGCACAAAGCTGCCCGGCAGAACTTCTCCCGCCGACAGTATCATCTGTATCTTTGTAATAGCCTTTTGGAAATTCTCGTCTTTGAGGTACGCGGCAATTCTCGACGGCGTGCAGTGGAGCATATCCGCGCCGTATTTCGTAATGTATTCCGAAAGCGCCGACGCGTCCACCATGGCGCGTTCATTGCCAAGCGCCACGAATTTTCCATTAAACAGCGGCACGAATATC
>CAYPWI010000315.1:0-3356 GCA_964414395.1 uncultured Ruminococcus sp. | reverse complement strand
TCATCAGCGTCGCGCTGTCAATGGTGATCTTAGCGCCCATATCCCAGTTGGGGTGTTTCAGCGCCTGCTCCTTGGTAACGTTTTCCAGCTCGTGACGCTTCTTCCCGAAGAACGGTCCGCCCGAAGCTGTCAGGATGATCTTGGAGAATTTATTCTCACCCGCGCCCAGAAGACACTGAAAGATCGCGGAATGTTCGCTGTCTATCGGAAGAAGCTTCACGCCGCGCTTTTTCACCGCGTCGATAACGAGCTTACCGCCCGTCACCAGCGTTTCTTTATTGGCGAGCGCTATGTCGTTTCCCGCGTTTATTGCCGCAATCGTTGGACAAAGACCCGCCATTCCCACAATGGCGTTGACGGTCTTGCCGCACTTTAAAGCGGCGACCTCACAGATCCCCTCTTCTCCGCAGACTACTTTGATATCGGTATCCGCAAGGCGAACTTTCAGATCGTTATAATGGCTTTCATCGGCGACCGCGGCGTATTCGGGAGAAAACTCCCGAGCCTGCTTCTCCAGAAGCTCGGTGCGCGAGTTCGCGGACAACGCCCTCACCCTTATATTATGTGCGCGGCAGACGTCTAATGTCTGTGTGCCTATCGACCCGGTAGACCCGAGCAGCACTATTTCGTTCATAGTTACCCCTTTTCGCGCATTTTTTCAAGAAGCTTTACGATACTCTCGCGGTTTTTCGCAAGCTTCATAAATTTCGGCAAGTGATCGGCTTGATGCCTTATAGGAACGGCTTTTTCGCGAAGCTCCGCGCCCAGATAGTTTATCAGATAATCGAGATGCTCGCGGTTCAACGCCCATACGGGATTACCGTCGAATTCGCCGGAATACCAAAGCTCATAGCCGAAAAACGGTTCGCGCGAATTTTTAGCCGCGACATCGTAAAAATACCAGTTGTGCTTATGAACACGCTCGATCTTACCCGATACTACAGTACCGCAAGCGGGACAGGTGACGTGTGCGGCATTTCCCTTGTGATCTTCATTGATATCCTCGCGGAAATACTTCCCGCACTTCTTGCACTGCGCGTGAACGCTCAAGCGGTACCTTCCGAGATCTTTGTGCTTTATTGCGCCGCAGGATGTGCAGCGAAATTCCGCGTCGGGATAGTGAGAAGTCACTGTACCGCGACCGCCGCAAGCGGGACACTTTACCAAAATTCCCGTTTGAGATACGGTATACGGCGTAAATTCGTAAAATCCCGCGTCGGAAAATCGTTTCATAATGCCCCCTTTTGAACAAAATCACCCATTCACTTTATAATGAATGGGGATCCCGATCAATATCCCAATAACTGTAAAACAGTTCCCCAAAATCAAAACATTCTCCCCCGCTCCGCGGGGGAGAAAAGATAACTAAATAATAGGAGAGATAAAGCTGAATACCGCGAAAAGGAACGGCGCTACAAACAGTACGCTGTCAAATCTGTCGAGAATTCCGCCGTGACCCGGCATCAGATTGCCGAAATCCTTAACGTCGTACTGACGCTTGATAACGGAAGCCGTAAGATCCCCCAGAACACCCGCCACGCAGGCTACCATGCCTACAGGTACCAGAACGGCGTAATTCATCTTCATCTCGCTCGGCAGGAGCAGGTTGTACACGAGGCACTGCACCGCCACGCCTATACCAACGGTGATAACGCCGCCGATAAGACCCTCAACGGTCTTCTTGGGGCTGATCTCGGGGCAAAGCTTATGTTTTCCGAGAAACGTTCCGACAAAGTACGCTCCCGAATCGCCCAGCCACGCACAGAACAGCAGATATACGATCATAAACACGCCCGGAAGATAGCCGCCATCCCTGTACCATGGGATATACCTTATCAAAACGATACAGTCCAAAGCCGCGGGGATCACCGTCGCAGCCGCGCCGCACATCGTGATCTTATCAAATCGTATATTCTTGTGGTCAAAAAGCATTATGAGCAGCAGCACAAATACAAACATCAGGTAACAAAATCCGATTATGATGTTTTTCTTCAGCAGGATCTCCACGCGGAAATTCATCAGCGCGGGCATCGCCGCCGCAAAAAGAACGCATACCACTGTTAATAGCCGATGCTGATGACATTTTACCGCGTGTATCAGTTCCCAAACGCCAACGGCGCTGAAAAATGAAATAGCAACGGTATAAACGACCTTATTGTCCAGTATCAATATCGTTACACCAACAGCTATGCCAATAATGGCAGATATAATCCTTTTGCGCATATCGCTGCCCTTTCCTAAATGCCGCCAAATCTGCGGGAACGCCCCGCGTATTCCTAAAAGGCGTATTCAAGGTCTTTCTTTGTAAAATCAGGCCAAAGCACATTCATGAATACGAATTCCGAGTAAGCGGACTGCCAAATCAGAAAGTTCGACAGGCGCTGCTCTCCGCTCGGACGAATGATGAGATCGAGCGGCGGCATCTCGCTCGTATAAAGGTATCGTTCCACAAGCTGCTCGGTTATATTCTCGGGAGCGATACGCCCCGCGGAACATTCCTCGGAGATGAGCCTCGCGGCGCGGGTGATCTCCGCCCTGCCGCCGTAGTTCAGCGCGATGCCGACGATAAACCCGTCATTGTTCACGGTGGACTGCATGATATCCTCTAATTCCAGGCGTATATCCTCGTCGAGCGCCGCGATATCGCCGAGAATTATAATGCGGATATTCTCCCTTGCCGTCGCGCGTATATCCTTGATATAGCGGCGAAGAAGATCCATAATGCCCTTCACTTCATCGGGCGGACGCTTCCAGTTCTCGGTAGAAAACGCGTAGAACGTAGCACACTTCACGCCTAACTCTCTGCACCAGTTTATGGTCTTTTTGAAGACCGCCGCACCTTGATTATGTCCGAAATTCCGCGGCATTGCGCGTTTTTTCGCCCAACGCCCGTTTCCGTCCATAATAAACCCTATATGCTGCGGAACAGCCGAGTTCTTCATCAGATAGCCATAATTTCCTTATCCTTAGCCTCTCCGATCTTATCGATCTGCTCTATGAACTTATCGGTAAGCTTCTGAATATTCTTCTCCGCTTCCTTAACGTCATCCTCTGTGATCTCGTTTGCCTTCTTCTTCGCCTTGATCTTATCCATACCGTCACGGCGGACATTACGGACCGCGACCTTGCTTTCCTCACAGATCTTGCTCACATTCTTGCAAAGCTCTTTTCTGCGGTCTTCCGTAAGCTGCGGGAACGCTATCCTCAGCACTCTGCCGTCATTTGTCGGATTGATACCCAGATCGGATGCTTGGATAGCCTTTTCGATGGGCTTGAGCTGAGAAGCGTCATACGGCTGAACGACCAGGATGCGCGCCTCCGCTACAGAAACAGATGCCATCTGATTTATCGGAGTA
>CAYPWI010000314.1:0-3388 GCA_964414395.1 uncultured Ruminococcus sp. | reverse complement strand
CTCTTATGTTGGTCGTCAATCTTTTTGTTTTCAGGTCTATCACGGTTCGCGGCGACTCTATGAATGATACATTGGTTGACAACGACCAGGTCGTTGTTACAAACTTTTTTTATAAGCCGAATTACGGCGATATCGTCGTTATCCAGGCTAACAGGCTGAATGTTCAGAATACAACGCTCTATGGCGAGCCGATCATCAAGCGTGTGATCGCTCTTGCCGGGGATACCATCAGGATAGATTATATTAAGGGCGAGGTCTACCGCAACGGAGAACTGCTCAGTGAGGACTATATAAAGGATCTCACTCATCTTTACAGAGCCGGATATCTTGAGGGTGGGCGGGACTACGTCGTGCCGGAGAACTGCGTTTTTGTAATGGGCGATAACCGCAACGTTTCCAACGACAGCCGCAACCAGCGTGATGTCGGGTTTATCGATGTGGATATGATAATCGGAAAAGCGTTCGTGCGCGTATCTCCGATAAAGGATTTTAAGTGGCTATGAGCGAAGCGGACAATATTCAGTGGTTCCCTGGGCATATGACCAAGACGAGGCGGCTTATCGAAGCGGATCTGAAAATGGTCGACGCCGTGGTGGAGGTAATTGACGCGCGTATCCCGCAAAGCAGCAGAAATCCAATATTAGACGAACTGGTGGGAAATAAGCCTCGCATCATGCTTATGAATAAATGCGATGTCGCTGACGAAAAGGCGACCTTGGAATGGAGCGCGTATTTCAAAAAGCAGGGCATTGGTGTTATCGTATGCGACTGCCGCAGCGGGAAGGGGATAAATAAGTTCCTGCCTGCCGTTAAGAAGCAGCTGAGCGATGTTATAGAGCGCAGAAAAGCGCGCGGAATGATAGGCAAGGCGCTTCGCGTTATGGTCGTGGGTATCCCCAATGTAGGCAAGTCCTCGTTCATCAACCGAATGGCGAATTCCAGGAAGACCAAGGTAGGAGACCGTCCGGGAGTTACCCGCGGAAAGCAGTGGGTGTCGATAGATAAAGACGTTGAGCTGCTGGATATGCCGGGAATACTCTGGCCGAAATTCGACGATAAGGACGTTGCTCGGAAGCTGGCGTTCACGGGCGCTGTAAAGGATGAGGTAGTTGATATCCCCGCGCTTGTGAGAGCGCTCGGAGAAGTGCTTTTAAGAGATTATCCCGAGCTTGTAAAGGCGCGGTATAAGATAGCGGGAAACGGCGATATCCTCACCGAGATCGCCCAAAAGCGCGGTATGCTGATATCGGGCGGGGAGCCCGATGTCGAACGCGCGGCGGCGGCTTTTTTGGACGAGTTCCGCGCGGGAAAGATCGGCAGGATCACACTTGACCGAGTTCCCGACAGATTGAACGGAGCGTGACGGAATGGCTGTAAGACAGAGTAAGCATAAGAAAAGTTCTGAGACACAGCTAAAGCTTGAGGGCGTATCGCTTGAGGGTCTGTCACTGCGCGAGTTCGATAAGACGGTATCCGAGCATTACGGTGTCGTTTGCGGCATCGACGAGGCGGGCAGAGGACCGATAGCCGGAGATGTTTTCGCTGCGGCGGTAGTCCTTGATCCCAATAAGCCGATCGAGGGCTTGAACGACAGCAAGAAGCTTACCCCAAAAAAGCGCGAGAAGTTATATGATGAGATACGTGATAAAGCGATCTGCTTTCACGTTTCACGGGTCTCGGTCGATAGGATAGACGAAACGGATATTCTGTCCGCCGATCTTGAAGCGATGAAAGACGCGTTTGAGCAGTTGAAGACTGTGATAGGTATCGTTCTGGTCGACGGTGATGTTCTTCCCGAACTGAACTGCGCGGCAAAGAATGTTATCGGCGGCGACGCTAAGTCCGAGACGGTCGCGGCGGCTTCCATACTCGCGAAGGTCGAGCGTGACCGATATATGTGTGAGATGGCGGAGAAATATCCCGGCTACGGTTTTGAAAAGCACAAGGGCTACGGCACTAAAGCGCATTATGAAGCCATTGATAAGTTGGGCTTATGTCCGCTGCATCGCAAGACGTTCCTTAAAAAGATCACCAATGAGCAGCTTACCCTTGAGGAGGATGACTTATGAAGACCGATAAACAGGAAAAAGGCATACTTGGAGAGGACATCGTCTGCACCGAGCTCAGGAAGCGCGGTCATAACATACTTGCGAGAAATTACCGCAAGCGCGTTGGTGAGATCGACATAATCTCAACTGTCGATGATACCATAGTGTTCACTGAGGTCAAGGCGCGAAAGCTCGGGAGCATGGTCTCGGGGCTGGAAGCGGTCGACTTCAAAAAGAAAAAGAAGATCATTCTTACCGCTGACGAATATCTCTCGGAAAACCCGTGTGATATGTACGTGCGGTATGATATCGCCGAGGTGTGGCTCACAAAGGATACCGTGCCCAAGGTAGCGAGGGTGGGTATCGTTGAGGACGCGTTTGACACCGAGGGCGTTTATACGATAAACTGACGGCTGCCGAAAAAATGCTCAAAACGGCTGCTATTTGAAAGGAAGAGCGTATTATGAATTACGCAAGCACCAGGAATTCATCTTTGAAGACCACGAGCGCTCACGCGATCGTGAAAGGGCTTTCGGATGAGGGCGGACTTTTTGTTCCCGAGGAGATACCCGCGCTTTCAAAGGATGAGATCCTTGCTTTATGTGATAAGAGCTATGTTGACAGAGCGTATGATATTTTCGCGAAGTATCTGACGGATTTTACTTCCGAGGAGCTTCGTCACTGTGTCGACAGCGCTTACAATGATAAGAATTTCGATACGAACGATATAGCGGAGATCGCCAAGCTCAAGGATAATAAGTACATTTTGGAGCTGTGGCACGGACCCACCTGCGCCTTCAAGGATATGGCGCTTCAGATCCTTCCGTATCTGCTGACGACTTCCGCGAAGAAGACGGCCGACGGCAAGCAGATCGCGATCCTCGTCGCCACGTCGGGCGATACCGGCAAGGCCGCGCTCGAGGGCTTTAAGGACGTGGCGGGCACTTCCATCTCGGTATTCTATCCCGAGGACGGCGTATCGCCCATGCAGAAGCGGCAGATGACCACCCAGGAGGGCGGAAACGTCAATGTCTGCGCGGTCAAGGGCAATTTTGACGACTGCCAGAACGGCGTAAAGGCTATCTTCACCGATAACGCGATCGCCGAGAAGCTCGCGAAGCGGAATATTCTGCTTTCCAGCGCGAATTCCATAAACTGGGGCAGACTCGCTCCGCAGATCATCTATTATGTTTCGACATACGCACAGCTCATTAAGGACAAGGCGATAAAATACGGCGACAAGGTGAATATCGTTGTCCCCACGGGCAATTTCGGCAATATATTGGCTGCGTATTACGCGAAGCTTATGGGGATCCCCGTAAACAAGCTGATATGCGCTT
>CAYPWI010000313.1:0-3388 GCA_964414395.1 uncultured Ruminococcus sp. | reverse complement strand
CACTTGAGATGACCGACGGGGGAGATAACAGCCGCCGTGCCCGTGCCGAATACCTCGTCGAGTTTGCCCGCGTCGTAAGCGTCCGCTACTTCCTGAATGGTGATGCGGCGCTCGGATACCTTCATGCCCCACTTCTTGCAAAGCTCAAGAGCGGACTTTCTCGTGATGCCGGGGAGAACGGAGCCTTGCAGCAAGGGAGTTACTACCTCGCCGTCGATAACGAAGAAGATGTTCATGGAACCTACTTCCTCGATGTACTTCTGCTCCACGCCGTCCAGCCAGAGCACCTGCTCGTAGTCCTGCTTGTGCGCCTCGTCCTGCCCTTTAAGGGAGATGGCGTAGTTCGCGGCGGTCTTCGCGAAGCCCGTGCCGCCTCTTACCGCTCTTACATACTTCTCCTCGACATAGATCTTGACGGGGTTAAGTCCCGTGGAATAATAAGCGCCCGACGGGGAAAGGATTATCATAAACAGATAGTGATCCGCGGGCTTTACGCCGACGAAGGGATCCGTTGCGATGATGAACGGACGAATGTACAGTGAAGCGCCGTCGGTGTGGGGCACCCAGTCCTTCTCGATCTCGAGAAGCTGCTTGAGCGCTTTGAGAACGAACGCTTCATCTATCTGCGGAATGACCATTCTCTCGGCGGAGGTGTTCATTCTCTTGAAGTTCTCCTGCGGTCTGAACATCTGGATAGAGCCGTCCGCGGTGCGGTATGCCTTCAAGCCCTCGAATATCTCCTGACCGTAGTGCAGGCACATAGCCGCGGGCATAAGCGAGATCTCGCCGTAGGGAACGATGCGGGCATCGTGCCAGCCCTCTCCCGCGTCATAGTTCATCACGAACATATGATCGGTGAAGATATGTCCGAAGCCGAGCTTGGTCTCGTCCGTGGGCTTTGCCTTTGGCGTCTTGGTCTTTTCAATTCTGATTTCCATTGTGATTTTCCTCGATTCGATTAGAAATTATCCCGCGCGAATGAAGCGCCGGACAATTTAAATTATTTAAAGAACGGAATGTTCTTTTGCTCCACCTTGTATTTTACCACTTTTAAGTGATGTTGTCAACAGCTAAATTTATTTTTTTCTGCCCGAGATGTGTTTTTCCGCCGCCGCGTAGGCAAAGGAGATCGCGAGCAAGGTCAAGCCGAAGCCGATAAACAGCAGCGTTCTGCCCATGGCGTTGACGCTCCTGAAGTCGAACAGGAACAGCTTTGCCGAGGAAAACAGCGCCAAAGCCAGTCCGAAGCGCCGCAGCAGAGCGTTCCGCTTCTTGAATCCGACCACTATCCACACCGCCGCCATAACTATGTAGATAATGCTGATAATGCAGCTCGAGAAGTTCACAAATCCATTTATCCCGAGCAGCGCCGTAAGACTCAGCAGCGCGTACCCCGACACGACCAATCCCGCCGCCTGTCGGAATTTCGGAGCCGCCGCGGATATTCGGATAACAGCGTCGAGCACCGCCAATACGGAGATGATGTTTGCTATTATTGCCGCGAAGACGCACATCCCGCCCACGCCGTTGTACATAAACTCCACCCCGCTGAGCGTGGTGTTCCCGCACAGCAGACAGATAAGCCCTATGCCGTAGAGTATCGAGGAGCAGGGTATGCTCCACTTACCCATGTATTTCAGCCGTCCGAGCGCGAAGCCCGATATTATCCACACCATGGCGCACAGCAGCGCCGAAAACGCGAAGATGCGATACCGCGAGCCGAAGTTCATGTTTTCGACAAGCACCATCATAAGGTCTGTTGAGATAAGATCGCTGAGCAGTATCCCCATATTCACGAACACCGCGCAGGTGTACCCGCGGAACCCCGCGCTGCTTTTCTTCTCCTTTTTGAAGATAACGACCATAAGTCCGAACCACAATATCAGATTTATGACCGATATCAGCAGCTTTTCTCCTGTCAGACCGATAAAGTTTACTCTTGCCATTGCTGTGAGGAACGAGATTTCCGCGATCCCCAGCAGCGCGAAGCCCCAGTTTCTGAAAAGCGCTCTCTTGAGGAATATCCCCGCGCAGAACATCGCCGCCGCGGTCGTATGGAGCACGATATAAAGCACCGTGGAATTGTCTATCAGCAAAAACAGCGCCCATTCCGCCGCGGCGAACGCCATATCCAGAAGCATGGAAACGGCTTTGCAGCGCGGGTGGTATCTCAGCCCGAAGCATATGGCGATAATGGCGTAGATCATCGCCAGCGCGATAAGAGCCGCTCCCGCGGCGCGCGCGTTCACATGGATACCGAGTATCATTGCGGAAAAGAGCACACTCGCTCCCTGCGACAGCAAAAACGCGCAAATGTCGCCGCTCTCGGTCTCGCCGTTTTTCTCGCAGGAGTTGAGCAGCGCTCCGCACGACCGGCACATTCCGCAGCAGATCGCGAATATAGCCGATACAAGACCGCCGTTTTGGTGAAGGATAAGCATACCCGCTATCCATACGACGATCATCTGTATCCACGAAAATACGATGCCCGTATACATGGCGGATGTGTAGAATTTCTTTCTTGAAACACCCGCCGCGATACAGTTGACGATCATAAGATAGACCGTCATCATAAAGAACTCGGAAGGCTCCGTCACGGCAAATACGGGCAGCAGCGCGCCGACCTCCGTTATGATAACAAGCCCCTGAGACTTATACCTTATCGCCAGCAGAAAGCCCGCGATCGCCACTATAACGCCCATGATAAGCGCGCCACTGCCATCGAACACGCGTATCCCGATCCTCCCGATAAGCGCTGCTATAAATAATTCCGCGATGCCGCCGTAGATAAGCGCGTTAGCGAACACGCGGGACTTCTTCCTGTAGAATATCTCGCCCGCGGCAAACATTATAACTCCCACCAGCACCACCAGAACCATTCTCACCGCGTCGGGGATATATCCCCCCGAAGCCGCCGAGAACGCGATGACGCTGGCAATAAGAAACACCGCGCCGATCTTGCTGAGCAGATTGACCGCGACGAACATCTCGCCGCCGGAAAAATCATTATTATTTCTGTTAAAATCAGGATCCATATTAACTCCTTATTTGAAAAGCAATTCGCGAAGCGCAAAGTTATGCGCGCTTCGAGCGCATAACTTTGCTAGCCGGCCGACGGTTCGGTTCGCGGCTGCGCCGCTCACCTCGCCGCCAGCCGCTTTCGCAAATTGCATCTCTCTCCGGATTGTTGTTCCGGTGGCGACGCACCTTTAATGCGCGCATTTGCGTATATACTGCCGCAGGCGCATAACGGGAAGTCTTTACGGGGCGGGGACGGCGTTTAGCCGGTACCCGCCCCACGATCTACTGACCATTTAGCAGGTAGACCCCCTGTAGGAACATTTACTTTTCTTCTCTTCACTACAATAAATTGCAGATCCACAAAAAG
>CAYPWI010000312.1:0-3390 GCA_964414395.1 uncultured Ruminococcus sp. | reverse complement strand
GTCGGAGGAGGTCGCCGACCGCGAGGCTATGAAGGATGTAAAGACCGATTTCCGCCAGGGCTTCCAGGGGTGGGAATACAAGTTCAATTCTGTTTCCTCGAGCCGCGGGGACTATCCGTTCATCACCATGACGGCAGGCACGGGTAAAGGAAAATTCGCGAAAATGGCGGCTATCACCATGCTGGAGGTCCGCGCGGGCGGGCAGGGAAAGAAGACCTGTAAGAAGCCCGTTCTCTTCCCGAAGATCGTGTTCCTCTATGATGAAAAGCTCCACGGTCCTGGCGGGGAATTGGAGGATGTTTTCGAGGCGGGCATCGCCTGCTCGCAAAAGGCAATGTACCCCGACTGGCTGTCGCTTACTGGCGACGGATATGTCGCGGATATCTATAAGAAGTACGGCAGGATCATAAGTCCGATGGGCTGCAGAGCGTTCCTCTCGCCGTGGTTCGAGCGCGGCGGCATGGAGCCCGCCGACGAGAACGACAAGCCGGTATTCGTCGGGCGCTTCAACATAGGCGCGGTGTCGCTCCACCTGCCGATGATCTACGCGAAGGCGCAGCAGGAGAGCCGCGATTTCTTTGAAGTGCTGGACTACTATCTGAACCTTATCCGCAAAATTCACATAAGAACTTACGAATATCTCGGCGAAATGCGCGCGTCCACAAACCCGCTGGCATACTGCGAGGGCGGGTTCCTTGGCGGTCATCTGGGTATTCACGATAAAATAAAGCCCTTGTTGAAATCCGCGACCGCAAGCTTCGGCATCACGGCGCTCAACGAGCTTGAGGAAATAGCGGATAAACATTCCATAACCGAGGACGGCAGCTTCGCGCTAAAGACTATGGAGTTCATCAACAAGAGAATTCAGGACTTCAAGCGCGAGGACGGGCATCTGTACGCTATCTACGGCACGCCCGCGGAGAACCTCTGCGGCTTGCAGGTGAAGCAGTTCCGCAAGAAATACGGCATTGTGGAAAATGTTTCGGACAGAGAATATGTTTCCAATTCCTTCCACTGCCATGTGACCGAGGATATCACGCCCATAGAGAAGCAGGACAGCGAGGAGCGCTTCTGGAACCTGTTCAACGGCGGAAAGATACAGTATGTGCGCTATCCCGTGGACTATAACAAGGGCGCTGTAAAGAGCCTTGTTCGCCGCGCAATGGAGAAGGGCTTTTATGAGGGCGTGAACCTGTCGCTCGCCTACTGCGACGACTGCGGTTATCAGCAGCTGGAGATGGACGTTTGCCCCAAGTGCGGCAGCCGCAATCTCACCAAGATCGACCGTATGAACGGTTATCTGAGCTATTCCCGCGTAAAGGGCGACACGCGTCTAAACGCCGCGAAAATGGCGGAGATACATGACAGAAAGAGTATGTGAGGGAATTCCATGAACGAGCTTGCGGAAAAATTTGCCGACTGGGCGAGAGATAACGGCTGGAATTTGGAGCTCGCTGCCGAAAAGCAGGTGCTCCCGGACAAAGCCGTAAAGCGCTACGCCTTTATCCCCGACGACTGGCTGGATTTTATAAGCGGGTTTGAGAGCCTCATAAACGGCGACAACAACATTTGGTTTCGGACGGCTGATGAATTCGCCGAGGAAAACGATTTTGAGCGGATCTCGCTTGAAGCTTCCAAGGATGACGAGGAATGGCGGCAGGAAGTGATCGGGTTCTGGGATAATTTTATCCCTGTTGTTATGAGCGTCGCGGGGGATTATCATTATTACGCGATCGGTGTTAAGACGGGCGAGGTGTTTGAGGGCTGGGAACCGGAATTTGAAGAGCCCGAGATCTGCGCGATGAGCTTTTCCGACTTTATCGAGAAGATAATTGCGGGGAAGATCGTTTTGATTTGAGGTGCGGCTATGAACGGCTATCCGCGAAGAACAGCGTTTATTGTAATAACCGTTGTAATGGCGGTGTTTACGGTTCTTGCGGCGGGAGTATTCCGCAATTTATTGACGTTTAACTTAATTGATCCGAATGACGTTGTTGATGTTCAGGCGGACGGCACGGACTTTACGCCGCTTATCAAGATCGGCGCAGTTGTAACAAGTTCTTTGGTGCGGGCGGCGGCTGTTGCGGCGCTTATCACCGCGTCGATCGTCGGAACTCTCGCGGTATGGGGGATTTTTCGCCTGTGCGCGTTCAGGAACGCTCCCGCGGTCGGTAAGGACGAGCTGATATTTTCCCGTAAGTTCTTTATAATATCTTCGGCGGCGGTGTTTGCCGCAGTTCTTGCGTGTGCGATAGTTTCCGCGGTCATGAGCGGGAGCGGTGCTCCGCTGTGGTCTTTGGTGTTTTGCTTGTTCAATTCGCTGTTTACGTGGCTGTTCTATATCAGAAAGCTCCATAAGTCGGCTGCTTGATGTGAGCGATATAATGAGTTGATTTGTTGATCAGGAGTATGTATGCGTTATCATAATATAACAACCGACGATATGCTGAACGGTGACGGTCTGCGCACCGTGCTGTGGGTCGCCGGGTGTACTCACCGCTGCAGAGGGTGTCATAATCCCATCACCTGGGATATAGACGGCGGGATACCGTTTGACGAGGCGGCGGAGGAAGAGCTTTTTTCTAAGCTGGAGCCTCGGCATATCAGCGGGCTGACATTGAGCGGCGGAGATCCGCTCCATCCGAGAAACCGCGATGAAGTTACACTATTGTGCAAAAAGTTCCGCGAGAGGTTCCCCGAAAAGGATATCTGGCTGTATACGGGGTTTAAGTATGAGGAGATATCCGATCTGGAGATCGTGCCGCTGGTCGATGTTATCGTGGACGGCGAGTTCATCAAGGAACAGTTCGACGCCAAGCTCCATTGGAAGGGAAGCGCCAATCAGCGGGTCATAGACGTGAAGAAAACTCTTAAACTGCATAAAATTGTGCTTTTTGACTAAGAAATGAATGGAAAAAATGTAAAAAATTGTCATATTTGCAGAGCCGAAATATCTTGACTTTTTTCGCGCTTCGAGATATAATATGTATTGAGGAAGTACCGTATAGCGCGGTGCGATGGTTTTTTGCAGTTTTACAATCAAATAACTTTTTTTGAAAGGACGGGGAATCTGCCATGACTCAGACCACTGCTCGACACGATTCCGACAAGAGGGTCATCCGGACGAAAAAGGCGATCAAAGCGGCTCTTTTTAAACTTCTGGAAACTAAAGACCTCTCGGATGTCACGATCACTGAATTGACGCAGAAGGCAAATGTCAACAGGCGAACTTTTTACACGCACTACCGCAATATTACCGATATCTTCAATGAGATAGAGGAAGACCTTGTAACTGCCTTGACACAGCTTCTTCAGCGGTTCGATGCAAACGATTACAAGGTAGGGATCTACAACCTTTTTGTGGGGTTGGACGAGCTGATAACAGTGGAG
>CAYPWI010000311.1:492-3417 GCA_964414395.1 uncultured Ruminococcus sp. | reverse complement strand
GAAACAACATCATCTTCTGCAATCTGCCTATCCGCTATAAGCGCGGACGCTCCGAGACGGATATGCTGATAATCAGCCACAAGGGCGTTATCATAATAGAGGTGAAGAACCACTCGGGCAGCATACAAGGCTCGTGGAAGTCGGACAAGTGGCAGCAGCGCAAGTTCTACCGCGATAAGACCGTCGATATTGAGATGGATAATCCCATAAAGCAGATGCGCCGTCAGCGGGATATAGTAAAGAGCATACTAAACGCCGCGGGCGAGGACGTGTGGATAGATACCGTGCTGTACTTCTCCAACGCCAACGCGAAGCTGAGCCTTAACCTCCGCCAGACCGACTATGTGTGCCTCGGCAGCCGCGAGCTTATGCACTTCCTCGAAAAGTACGACCACGGAGAAACGCTCTCAAAGGGGCAGATGGAAAAATACGCCAAGATACTCAATGACGCGAGGAATGAGGCGTGATGCCGTTCTTCGCTCGGACTATAAAACCGCGCTCTTTCGCTTGAAGTAAAAGAGCGCGGTTTTTTGTACTCATTTCCAATTTCTGCTGAATGTCGGCGCTTCCAGCGCGGGGTTTGAGGTCTTGGGCTTCGAGCGGCGGCGCACCGCGACATATTTCGAGATGTCGAACGGCGCTTTCTCGGGGGTGTTTTTGAATTCCTCCCAATAGTACAAGACCGACTTTTCCAGGCGCTTGGTGTTGCCGAAGCGGTTCTTCACCGTCACCGAGGGGATAATGTCGAAATACGCGTCGTTAAGAATAGCCGTGTCGAACTCTATGTGCCCTTCCTCGTCAATGTGATAACCCAGCCGCTCGGTCTCGACATAATAGCGGCGGATCTCGCCCTTGAACTGTATGTTGTGCGGCGCGGTCTTGGGGTCTCTCGATACGCTCTCCAGCTTCTCAAACGGGATATAATACAGATTTCTCATAATTATCCTGTCGCCGTAGCGGGTGAACTCCCCCGCGTACTCGCTGAACACCATTCCGCA
Organism: uncultured Ruminococcus sp.; assembly: GCA_964414395.1. GTDB lineage: Bacteria > Bacillota > Clostridia > Oscillospirales > Ruminococcaceae > CAG-115. Next base: position 2,419 of record CAYPWI010000311.1, on the reverse strand, counting down.
GGGAATAATATCGAAGAACGTATACCGCGAATGACGGCGGCGGCGTTTATCAACGATATATGACGCGGCGAACGTAAAGACCATTCCCAGAAATATGCTTCCCGCTATCACCAGCATAAGCAGCTTGGAAAAATCCGAGCCGAAGTTCAGCACTATGTTCACCGTACTGAAAATACAGATCGCCAATATCGGCGCTATGACCACAATAAGCATATGGCGCAGCCTGTCGGAATACTTCTCAACGTCCGCGTGAAAATAATATTTTTCGATCTTCATATTTTAAAAGAAATTTCAAAACCACAAAACGCTGCGCATTTTGCTCGCCTAACTCACGGAAAATCCCGCGCTTTGCGCGGAATTCTCCGTGAGTTGCGTTTTGAAATTTCACTGCCCTCCGGAATGTTATTCGTGCGGCAGCGCAAGTTAATGCGCTGCCCTTGAGCTGTTTTTCGGGATACTCGCGTAGCTGTTCTCGAAGCTGATATCAAGAACTATTTCGGGGAATTTAACGCGCATAAACCGTGTGATCTCGTCCGAGAGCGCTTTTTCCTCAAGCCCGCTGTCGGGCGGGACTACGCAGTCAAAGGCGGCGCGGAGCTTATCCCCGCACTCCGTGACCCGCACATCGTGAACGGTGATACGCCCGTCTATCCTGCAAACGACCCGCTTCAACTCGGCGGCTATGCGCCCGTTTTCGGAGTTCTCCGAGACTATGGGATCGGGGTGAACGAGCATATTCATTCCCTCGGCGAGAAAATCCCGTTCTATCCTGTCTATGATCTCATGACATTCCACAAAGCCCGTATCGGCGGACATCTCCACGTGCACCGACGCGAACTGCCGCCCCGGACCATAGTCATGTATCATCAAGTCGTGCGTGCCGAGGATCCCGTCATAGGAGAGGATCTTCTCGCGGATCTTCTCGACCGTTTCCGCGCTCGGAGCCTTGCCGAGGAGCGGATCCATCGCGTCCTTGACCAGCCCTACGCCGCTGTAGAGGATAAACAACGCCACCAAAGCGCCCATGATGCCGTCAAGATACACATCGCAGAAATGCGAGATAATGAGCGCCGCCAATACCGCGCTCGTCGAGATAACGTCGTTTCTGCTGTCGGCTGCCGTGGCGATTATCGTCTCGGAATTGATCTTCCTGCCTATCCTTTTGTAGAACAGCATCATACAGAGCTTAACTAAGATAGACGCGGCAAGCACCGCAACAGTCACTATCCCGAACTCGACCTCGGACGGGGAGATGATCTTCATTATGCTGTCGCGCAGCAGCTCAGCGCCGATTATCATAATAAGCGCCGCCACCATAAACCCCGCGAGATACTCATAACGTCCGTGACCGTAGGGGTGTTCCTTGTCGGCGGAACGCTCCGAGAGCTTGAAGCCGATAAGCCCTATCACTCCCGAGGACGCGTCGGAGAGGTTGTTCACAGCGTCGGCGGTGACGGACATACTCCCCGAGAGCAGCCCCGCGATAAACTTCCCCGCGCATAAGAACACGTTGCAGATTATCCCGACCCAGCCCGAGAGCTTCCCGTAAGCCGCCCGCACGGCGGGGTTCTCAACGTCCTCGCTGTTCTTTATGAATTTCTTTGCTAAAAAGCTTATCATATTATATGCTCTGCTTTGTAGAAACGTCTGAGCAGCTTCGCAAGCCGCTCGGGCGCGTCCTTGTTTACCTCGTGATCGGCTGTGCCTATCTCGCAGTATCTCGCTTGGGTAATGCTTTCGTACATCTCCCGCGCCGCTTTTCTGTTCGGAGCGTCTTCCTTGCCGACGGCGATAAGCGTCGGACAGCTGATGTTCTCAAGCCCGTAACTCAGATCAAGCCCCGCCATGGAATTACAGAGCGAGAGAAAGTCCTCTCTCGAAAAACCCAGGTCTTCAAAAGCCTGTTCGGGCGCGAACTTAAACAGAA
>CAYPWI010000311.1:0-478 GCA_964414395.1 uncultured Ruminococcus sp. | reverse complement strand
CGGGGTCTTATACTGCGCGCCGATCACCGCCAGGGAGCCTATCTTGTCCGGGTGCTCCTGCGCGAAGCTCAAACCGAGAATTCCGCCTAATGATAACCCCACGATATGTGGGAGGTCTCCGTCTTCCGCAAGATCAAGGCAAAGATTTGACACATTGCGGTAAAGATCTCTGTAATCCGCGGGATCGCCGCACATTTTCGTAAGATCGGGGCAGATAAATTCTCCAATGCCGTCCAGATGCTTTAAAACCTTGTCCCAATCGTCGGGGGTCTGACCAAGTCCATGAAGAAAAACAAATTTTTTCATAATATCTCCTTATCTGAATGGAAATTTCAAAACCGCAAAAGTGTTTTTCGATTTTCTCTTTAGTTCGTTGACAAGCCGTCTATAAGCTTATTTGCCTCTTTGAGGCAATGCGAGCGCGTTCGGGGAGACACCCCTTCGGGGAAGGGGGAGGGGAATAAAATCCGGCAAAAAT
>CAYPWI010000310.1:0-3420 GCA_964414395.1 uncultured Ruminococcus sp. | reverse complement strand
GAGGAAGATACAAGGTGGGTGGTAAAGGTGGAGTTGTTACCGCCGCCGTGCTCCGCGTGAAGGATAAGGCACAAATCGAGCAGTTTCGCCTCCTCGGGGGTATAAGAGCGGTCGTCGCGCAGGGTCGAGAGAATACTCTCGGCAAGGCTCTCTTCCTTGTTTATCTGGTGCATGACCATGGAATCGTTGTGATAGAAGCGTCGCAAAGCCTGATAGGAAGCCACCATTATGGCGGGCAGCTTGGAGATTATCGAGATCGCTTTCAGCATCTCGCTCTCGGGAGATTTGTCCTCGGGCGCGCTGTCGTAGCTGTAGAGCGTCAGCACCGCCTGCTGCATCTTGTTCATGATATTCGGCGAGGGGTTGCGCATGATAACGTCCTCAATGAAGTACAGCGGCAATTCGCGGTAATCGGCGATCAGCCTTGAAAAGCTGTTCAGTTCACGCTCGTTGGGGAGAACGCCGAGAAGAAGCAGATACACTATTTCCTCATAGCCGTAGCGCTTATCCGCCATAGCGCCGTTTATCAGGTCGCGGACGTTATATCCGCGGTAGATAAGCTCGCCCTCTATCGGCTGCTTGTCGCCCTCGCTTATTACATAGCCGTGAACGCAGCATACATTCGTGATGCCCGCGAGCACGCCGGAGCCGTCCGCGTTGCGCAGTCCGCGCTTCACGCCGAACTTATTGTACAGCGAATTGTCGATAACGCTGGTCTCGCAGAACTCCTCGCACATACGGCGAAGCCTGTCTGTAGATTTCAGTTGTTCCATTCTGTCCATATCAAACACCCTTTGTTCGTATTTTTATTTATAAAACAGGTTTTATTTATAAAACGGGTCTAATTACTATTTTAGCACATTTTTTCCGTAAAGTCAAGAGGATTTTGAATATTGATATTTAAAAAATTGCATAATTCACAAATGTGCAATATCGTTAAAATTCGTCCGCAAATTCAACAAAAAGGAGAATTTTATGCCCAAGAAAGCCGCGATAGTTTCGGGGTCGGCGCTGATATTGCTGTTTGTGCTGTTAATGATCATAATTCCGCTGGCAGGCTCGGACAAAAGCTCCGCGAACGCACTGCCCAAGCGCGTAAGCGTACTGTTCCCCGAGGTGAATGAGATCAGGATCATGAGATACAGTGAATTCCTCGGCGGGTGCGTAGCGGGGCTGCTGTCGGGCTATCCCGATGCAAAATCCGAAACGGAGCCCGAAGCGCTGAGAGCCGTCGCTATAGCCGTGAACTCGCGCGCGGCATACTGCCTGTCCAACAAGAAAAGCGGGGAGAACTTCGGCGCGGACTTTGCCATCGGCGAGGAATTTCCTTATATCGAGACCGAACGCGCGGATATCCTCGAGCTGACGCGAAAACAGCTGCCCGTTATCACATATGAAAATGTTCCGATCAACGCTCAGACCTGTACTATCTCGGCGGGTATTACCGACGAGTTCGCGCCGTATTCCCCGTCGGTGCCGCTGTTCTGCGACGTCGGGGCTAAGGGGTATGAGAGCGTCACGGCTTATATGCCCGACGATGTGCGGCGGGCGCTGCGGCTGAACGTTCTCCCGAGAGACCCCGCGGAATGGTTCCACGACCCCGTTTATGCCGAGTCGGGAACGCTCACCTATATCGGTATCAACGATACCAGAGTGACGGGCTCGGCGCTGCGCAGGGCATTGGGGCTTAGAAGCAGCGCGGTGACGATCGAATACCGAGAGGAGAAGTTCTATTTTCACTGCAAGGGCTTGGGCGAGAATAAAGGCTTGTCGATAAACGCGGCGATGATACTCGCCGAAAACGGCAAGACTTGCGATGAGATCTTAAAGCTGTTCTATCCCGATTGTAAGATCGAGGAATAAAAGTTCGCTCCCCGTTATTTGCGAGGGAGCGAACTTTTAATATTCTTTATTACGCCTCAAAAGCCATCTGATGTACGAAAAAGTCCTCTCCTCGCCGTACTTTGCCAGCATTTTCAGCAGCTTTTCCAGCAGCGCGGAGGTCTCGGGGTGAATTATGCGATGCGGTTTGCCGCGCATAAAATACTTTAAAGCGCTGTCGTCGCGGTAGTTCTCGCCCTGATAGATCTTGCTCGCCGCCACCCTGTCGCAGAACATCTCCACCACATATTTCAGCGGCATTTTCACTGGCTCGATGCGGCGGACCTTCGGGTTATAATCCAGCCAATACTCAAAGTGATGGCGGTTTCTTCCCTTGTGATGAAGCCACGCAAGCGAATAGCCGTACTTCTCGCGCTCCCCCTCGTTCGGCGAGCGCGTTCCCGTGTAAAACATCGCGCCGCGGAAAAACTCGGTCGGCGAGTATTTGGAGAGATCATGCGCGAGTCCCTGCCACAGTATTCCCGCCTTCGCGCAATTTTCGATCACGGCGTGACGGTGCTTTGTTATCGTTTTGAAGTGGTTGAAAGCGGAATTCAGCAGCATAAAAATTACTCCCTGTACATAGAATTGAAGATCGGGCGCAGGTGCTTATACAAAACCAGAGAAAACACCGCCGCGATAGCGCCCTTAACGAAAGTGAACGGCACGTTGAATATCAGCAGGCATTCCGACAGATCATTAACGCTCGGAAGAATTTTCTGATACATCCCGACAATTGCCTCCGTGCTCCACCCGATCGTACCGTAAAGCGGATAAATCAGCAGATAATTTGAAACAAACCCCATAGCCGCCATAACGACCGCGCCGACAATTCCCGCAATGACCGCTCTTGAGAATTTTCCGCACCTGTGCGCGATAATTCCCGCGGGAACTACCAACGATACTCCCAGAATAAAGTTGGAAAGCTCGCCGATGCACGCTGTTTTTGATGTTATGCAGCCCAACAGATTCTTGATGAGACACACAAACACGCCCGACACAGGTCCCATTGTAAACGAAGCCAACATTGCGGGTGCGTCCGAAAAATCGAAGCTTATAAAGCTTGGCATGATCGGGATCTTAAAGCTCAAAAACTCCGCCAGCACGTAAGACAGCGCCGCCATAAGCGCAGTGAACACCAGCCGCCGAACATCGACTTTCTTCAATGTCTTCTTAACGTTTTCCATAAGTAACTCCCTTTCCTCGGGATATGGAGAAACAGAAATCCCGCACTATGCCGCGCGTATCCCGAGAGATCGGAACACGTTGTCAGCCTTGTGCGGGGCGCAAATACTTTTGAATATTTGTGTTCTATTTCTTTCATCCGGACTATACCGTCGGTATCGGAATCTCACCGATTCAGCCGAACACGTAAGACAGCACCGTGCTGTTCTTTAACGCACCCGGGTCGCGGACTGCGGACACAAGCGTCCTCACCGCCGGTGGGGAATTTCACCCCGCCCCGAAACAGATTTTTATTATTGAGCTTTTCGCTCACATATATTATATAACGTTCGCCTGGATTTGTCAAGTGGTTTT
>CAYPWI010000309.1:0-3438 GCA_964414395.1 uncultured Ruminococcus sp. | reverse complement strand
GAGCACGGCGATCAAAAAGCTCGGTCTCGACGGCGTAGCTCCGCAAACTCCCTCAAGCCTCTCCGCGCTTTCGGCGGCGGATCCCGTACAGAACGGCAGTTCCGCGCAAAAGAAGAGCGGTTTGGCGATCGTAAAGGACGAAGTGCCCTATGACGATGACGCTGTGGATATCATCGGTATCGACGGCGAATTCCGCGCTTTTAAGCAGTGCCAAAAGGTCGAAGGCGCGCTCGGAGAGATACTGGAGAGCGATCTTCCTAAACACACGGACAACTCAAAGGCGCTTTATACTTATTGTATTCAAAATAATATAGAGCTCCGCAATGTGACGTTCGACGCGACGCTTGCAGCCTATCTTCTTGATGTGAACGCCAAATCCTATGAGATCGACAGGCTCCTCGATGAATATCACATCACCTATGACCCGACCATCCAAAGCTCTCGGATCATCGCCCAAGCGCTGCTCAACAAGACTCTTTATGAAAAGATCTGTGAGAACGGGATGTTGAAGGTGCTACGCGAGATAGAGATCCCATTGTCGGAAGTGCTCGCCTCCATGGAACACGAGGGCGTTCTGCTGGACACCGCCGCTTTGAAAGCGTTCGGCGAAGAGCTCCTGCCGAAGATCTCCGAGCTGGAGGACGAGTGCTGCAGGCTCGCGGGGCATAAATTCAACATCGCCAGCCCCAAGCAGCTCTCGACCGTGCTGTTCTCCGAGCTGGGTCTGCCCGCGGGAAAGAAGAAAAGCACGGGCTATTCCACCGACTCCGAGACGCTGGAAGCGCTCTCCGACAAACACCCGATCATCGCGCCGATACTAGAATACAGAAAGCTGACGAAGCTTTATAACACCTACGTCAAAGGGCTTCAGAACGCCGTGTCCTCGGACGGACGAATGTACACCACCTTCAAGCAGACCGAGACCCGCACGGGGCGCATAAGCTCCGCCGAGCCGAATATCCAGAATATACCGGTCAGAACCGAGATCGGCAGGAATTTCAGGAAATTCTTCATCGCCGCGCCCGGGAAGGTGCTCGTTGACGCAGACTACAGCCAGATAGAGCTGCGCGTTCTCGCGTCGCTCGCAAAGGACGAGGTGATGATCAAGACGTTCCTTGAAAACCGCGATATACACGCGGAGACCGCCGAGAGCGTGTTCAGAAAGACCGCGGGACAGGATCCCCACGAGCTGCGCCGTAAAGCCAAGGCGGTCAATTTCGGCATCGTCTACGGCATCGGCGCGTTCTCACTAGCGAAGGACATCAATTCCACAGTCGCCGACGCGAAGCAGTATATCACGGATTATCTCAAGCACTTCTCGGGCGTTGACCGCTATATGACCGAGATCACCAAGTCCGCCGAGGCTGACGGCTATGCCGTGACCTATTTCGGGCGAAGACGGTTCATTCCCGAGATACTGTCAACCAACAAGACCGTCAAGGCGCTCGGCACGCGTATTGCGAGAAATACCCCCATTCAGGGCACCGCCGCCGACATAATCAAGCTGGCTATGGTAAAGGTATACAACAGGCTCAAGCGCGAATTGCCCGAGGCGAAGCTCATTCTTCAAGTCCACGATGAGCTTATCGTGGAAGCCCCCGAGGATAGGGCGCAGAAGGCGCTGGAGATCCTCAAGGAAGAGATGCAGAACGCCGCGAAGCTTGCCGTGCCGCTCACCGTAGACGCGAAGATCGGAAAGAACTGGTTTGAAACTCATTAAAAAAGAGAGGAAATTTCTATGGTCGCTTTTTCAACTGCCGATATACTGCTCCCCAAGCTCGATAGCGAGGGTATGACCAAATGGTCCGTAGTCGCGTGTGACCAATACACGGGCGAACCCGATTATTGGGAAAAGACCGCCGAGATCGTCGTGGACTACCCTTCCACATTGAAGATCACGCTGCCCGAGATCTATCTTGATTCCCCCGACTGCGAACAGAGGATCTCCGGCATCAACAAAACTATGAGCGCTTATCTCGACAATCACCTTTTTGAGGAATATAAAAACTGCTTTATCCTCACAAAGCGCACCCAGGCTGACGGACGGCTGCGCGCGGGGCTGGTGGGCGTTATCGACCTCGAGCAGTACGACTACAACAAGGGCAGCACTTCACAAGTTCGCGCCACCGAGGCGACAGTCGCTTCCCGCATACCGCCGCGTGTCAAGATCCGCATGGGTGCGCCGCTGGAACTGCCGCACATCATGATACTTATCGACGACCCCGAGAACACGGTGATAGAACCACTTCTCGCAAAAGATCTACAGAGCGTATACGACTTCGAGCTTATGCAGAACGGCGGGCATCTGTCGGGTGCTGTAGTTTCGGGAGAAGACGCCGCCGCAGTCACAAACGCGCTTGAAAAGCTCAGGGAAAAGGGACTGTCAACACTCAAGAAAAACGGCATAACAAAGGGAGAACCGCTCGTTTTTGCAATGGGCGACGGCAACCATTCTCTGGCGACCGCCAAGACCTGCTATGAGAATTTGAAGAAGGAGAATTCCCCCGACGCGGAGCTTGCCCGTTACGCACTTGTGGAAATAGTAAACCTCCACAGTCCCGCGCTGGAGTTCGAGGCTATACACAGAGTAATAACAGAAGTAAACGTTGACGATCTGTTATCAAAGATGACCGCAGAACTGAAACTCTCGGAGATATCCGAAAATAAGGGCGGACAGCGCTTCACGGTGATCACGAACGGTACGGCGCGTGAATACTCTATCGGCGCGCCGACCTCAAATCTGACCGTCGGCTCGGTGCAGACTTTCCTTGACAATTACCTCGCGGAGAACCTCGGGAAGATCGACTACATTCACGGTGAAGATGTTGTGAAGTCGCTTTGCAAAGCGGAAAACACCGTCGGGATACTGCTCCCGTCCATGAAGAAATCCGAGTTGTTCCCCACCGTTATCAAGGACGGGGCGCTGCCGAGGAAAACGTTCTCCATGGGGCACGCGCACGACAAGCGTTTTTACTGCGAGGCAAGAATTATTAAGAAATAACTCTTTGTATTATATGGTGACCGAAATGAAATTCTTCATAAGCAACGCCGAACGTAAAGGAACGTGCTATCACGAATATCTCCAAGGCGAATGGGACGGAGAAACGTTCTGGGCGGGAGATTCGCTCTATCTTCACGATGATTTTATGTGCGAGCTTGATCTTTACAGCAAGCTGTTTAAAAAAGCGATCGAGCGCTTCGACCCGTACCGTGATATAACCGTCACCCGCGCCGAGTGGGAGAAAATGCTTGAGATCGCGCGGGAAGAGGGCGGACAAGTCGCCGAATTTATCGAGGAGCTCCGCCTGTGGGCAGAAGAAAACTTCAACAAATTTGACGTTTTTACAATTCTTGGGATCTAGGAGGAACTATGGAACTTTCACAATTCTTTAAAAGCGTGATAGATCAAGACAACGCGCATATCGTCATCTGCGACCT
>CAYPWI010000308.1:0-3439 GCA_964414395.1 uncultured Ruminococcus sp. | reverse complement strand
ATAATGTTCCGAAAGGAGCGATCTTTATGTGCGGAATTGCGGGCGAGATCAATTTCAGAAATGAGATAAACGAGAGTATTTTGCGGGAAATGAGCAAATGCCTTACGCCGCGCGGACCCGACGCGGACGGCTTTTTTGGGGACGAGCACGCCTGCCTTGCTCACAGGCGGCTGATAGTCATCGATCCCGAGAACGGGAAGCAGCCCATGTCTTCGGGAAACTTCACGCTGGTGTATAACGGCGAGCTTTACAACACCGACGAGCTTCGCGCCGATCTGATCTCCAAGGGGTATCAGTTCAACGGGCACTCCGATACCGAGGTGGTGCTGAAGTCCTTTATCGAGTATCGGGAGAAGTGCGTGGAGCTGTTCAACGGGATATTCGCGTTCGCCGTGTGGGACAGCAGGGAGCGGCGGCTGTTTATGGCGCGCGACAGAATAGGCGTAAAACCGCTGTTCTATTCTGAAACTGATGGCGGGATAGTCTTCGCGAGCGAGATAAAGGCTTTGTTGAAGCATCCCGCCGTGAAGCCCGTCATAACGCGCGAGGGCGCGGCTCAGATAATGCTTATAGGTCCCGCGCGGGTAGTGGGAGACGGCGTGTTTCGCGATATATGCGATCTTCCCGCGGCGCACTGCGCGTGGTTCGACAGCGGGGGACTGAGAGTCAAGCAATACTGGACACTTCACGCCAAGCCGCATGAGGAAGATTTTGAGGACACGGCGCGTCATGTGCGCGAGCTTATCTTCGACGCGGTGAAGCGCCAGCTGGTGAGCGACGTCGGGATATGCACGTTCCTCTCGGGCGGTCTGGACAGCTCCGTTATTTCGGCGATCGCCGCCAAGGAATTTGAGAAGCGCGGCGAGAAGCTGCACACATTCTCCATCGACTATATACATAATCACGAGAACTTCCGCGCCAGCGCGTTCCAGCCCGACGAGGACGCGCCGTATGTGCGCAGAATGGCGGAGTTCATCGGCTCGGAGCACATCAACGTGGAGCTCGACACCCCACAGCTCGCTGACGCGCTGGACGACGCGGTCTACGCGCGCGATCTCCCGGGAATGGCAGACGTGGACAGCTCGCTGTATCTGTTCTGCCGCGAAATAAAGAAGCACTTTTCGGTGGCGGTCTCGGGGGAGTGCGCGGATGAAACAGAACACACCTGTTGACATATATTGATATAATGCGGCTTCGCGAGGCTCGATTCAGTCCTTAGGAAGCTTGGGATAAGCTGTCAGCGTGAAATCATCCGCTGAGTGTCCCTTGAACGCGCCGCTTTTCTCCTTGTTGTATATGGCGTGATCGAGAACCTCCTTCAGAAGCTCGTTTTTTGCCCCTGCAGAGGGTAGGGAGGCGTAGATATCAAGTATATGCCTAACCTTCGGAACGAACTCCTCAGCGGCTTTTCTGCGCGTTTCTGAGGCTTCCTTGTCGGCTCCCAACTTTTTCAAGCTGTTCTTGGTATCTTCGATACGTTTTTTTACCTCGGAGATACGTTCCTTAAATTCCTCGTCGGTGTACATTCCGCGCTCGACAAGCTCGTAAATGGTTCGCTGCTGCTTTTCAAGTGTGGTCAGCTCTTGGGTGAGTTTGATGCTGAGGGCTTCATAATCCGCAATGTTGGCATCGGTCTTTATGCCGATGTCTCTTAAGACTACGGTATAGTCGTTTGCCCAATCCCGTAAAATCGAAAGAACGCGATCCTCGACCAGATAATACGGCGTGGATACCATTGTACACTCTCGTGCGTGACACTTGATGTAGTCGGGTTTCTTGTCTGTTCCGCGCCGAAAGACCATTTTTCGACCGCATTTCTCGCAGATTATAAGTCCGCAGAGTGGGTTTTTGATCTCATTCTTGTAGCCGACAGGCACGGGCGGCTGTTCGGCGAGAAGCTCCTGCGCCCTATCGAAGGTCTCTTTTGAAATGATAGCCTCGTGAAGCCCTTCCGCAAGAATACAGTTCTCGTCAAGCGAGATCGGACGAGAGGTCTTCTTGCCTTGCGGTGTGACCGTTTTCTTGACCTTGCGGTAGCCCCAGCGGATCAGCCCGGCATATGTCGGGTTTGTGATGATGTCCTTGATCGACTCCTTTTGCCAATAGTCGTGACGGATCGGCGGTATATTCAGCTCGTTGAGGCGGTGAGCCAGCGCCTGCATACCGAGACGTCTGCGTGTGCCGTCCTGTTCATCGCCGTTGACATACAGATCAAAGATCAGCTTAACGACTTCCGCCTGCTCGGGAACGATTTCAAGGGTATATCCCTTGTCGTTCTCGATCTTCCTGCGTTTGTAGCCGTATGGCGCTATGCTGCCAACGAATTTGCCCTCGCGGGCTGATGCGGCGCGTCCGCGCTGGAGCCGGCGGTTTGTGGTGACATACTCGCGGCGGCTCATGAACAGCCCGAACTCGAAATATTCCTCATCAAACTCATTTGCGGGGTCGTATATCTTGAGCGGCGTGATGATCTTTGTTCCCGAATACTTGAATGTTTGCGAGACCAAGCCTTGATCCATGGTATCACCGCGGGCGAGACGTTCCACTTCCATGACGATAACGCCCGTCCACTTGCCCTCGCTGACTTCTTGGAGAAGCTGCTGCATCATCGGTCGAGCGGCTATCGTTTCGCCGGATACGATCTCTTGATAGATTTCCGAGACTGTCAAGTTTAACCGCTTTGCAAGTGCGAGCAGGGCGGTCTTGTGCCGGGAGAGGGTCTCACCCTCGCCGTGGGCTTCGGCGTCGAGATCGGCGCGGGATTTGCGGAGATATATTGCGTATCTGTCCATTACGGCTCCTTTCGTGCTGTTGTTACCATATCTCTTCATAGCAGTTTTCAATAGTCATTTTATATAAAGAAGTTAGATCAAACGCATAATCTTCAACAAAAAAAGATACGATTAATTCGCCATTTTCCGTATATTCGGTGGTAATTTGTACGGGCCATTCACAAAAAGGATCGTTTCCATCCGTGGTCAATTCTTTTGCTTTATAATAGAAGCCGTATTCATTGGAATAAACAAATAAGGAAATCGAGACGCCGTGGGTATATAAGTTGATTTTCGAGCCATTGATCTTTTTACCTTTTTTATTCATCCCAATCTAATTTTCGCCAAGGAAACCACCGTATATATGCGCATCTCCAGTTTGCCCATCCATTAATTCTACCCACCCATTAGAATACTCATCATAAACCGGAGGTGAATAACTTGATGTAGAGGATGCCAAGGCGGTGGTGCTGTTAGTGACTGAAATTCTCTCTAAACTAGTTAGGTCACAATAAGCATCATCAACAGAAAATGAAATTTTTAACTGATCGTTTTCTGTATATTTGGCTTCAGTAATACGTACGGGATGCTCAAAAGCCGGTGCTGTAGCATATAAAGTTTGAGTTCCATAGAAAAATCCGCTTTGGTTAGGATACACAATAAGAGAT